>NZ_JBFTKM010000005.1:0-192179 GCF_056395945.1 Arthrobacter sp. 05T442
ACATCACCGCCGGGATCAGGCCCCGCAGCGCCGCCCACCACGCAGAGGGCACGGATTACACCAAGCCGGCGCTGCCGGGACCGTCCGGCGATAATGGCCGGTCCCGGACGGGGCTGGGCCCCGCACCCCTCACTTCATATCGTCTAGGCCCGGCAAACCAGCGGCAGGGCATTCCTGACAGCGGCGCCGAAGCCGCTGCAGGACCAGGCCGAGAAGGCACAGGACGACGCCGGCCGCCCCCACGGACACGAAGCCCGCCGCAGGGCCGACGCCGTCGATGAAGAGCCCCGCGAGCGGCGCACCCAGCGCCACCCCTCCGGTGAGGGCCGATCCGTACCAGCCCATGGCCTCGCCGCGGCGGCTCTCCTCGACAAGTTCCGCGACTTTCTCCGAGGCGGCTGAGAGCACGGGCGCGCACAGCACCCCGGGCAGGAGCGAGAGCAGGCTCAGGGTCCAGGTGTCCGCCGCGAAGGCCATGGGGATAGTGAGGGCGGACATGCCGAGCAGGAGGAGGATCGGCGAGACGGTCCGGTGCATGGCGCCGTAGAGGACACCGCCCACTACCGATGCCGCGCACCAGAAGAGGAAGACGACGCCGATCTCGGCCTGGTGTCCGCCGGTCTGGAGGGCTGCCACGATTCCCACGTCCGTGCCGCTGAGGACCATGCCCGTCCCGGCGGCGACCGCGAAGACCGCGGCGACGCCGGCGGTGAACCAGCTGAAGTTGTGGATGACCTTGTGCCGCAGGCCGGAACCGCGCTGCCGCCGCTCCTCGGCAGCGGCAGCCAGCGGCGCGAACTCGGCCGCGGCCTCCTGCAGGTGGGCCGGCGCGGCGGCGACGACCGCGGCCTCCGCGCATTCGAGCTGCTCTGATTCGAAGCCGGGGTCCGCGATGGCGCTGCGCGTCGGCGGGTTGAACCACATGAGGAACAGACCCGATACAGAGGTGGCCACGCCCACCACGGTCAGGCCCACCACGGAGAAGCCGCCGGTGGCAACGACCGCCCCGACGGCGGGTCCGATCATGAAGACGAGTTCAGTGGAAATGGCGTCGAGGGCGAAGGCGGTACGGCGCTGTTCACCGGAAGCCAGGACCCCCAGCGACTGCCGCACCACGCTAAAGATCGGCAGGGTCAGCAGTCCCCCGACGAATACGAGCGGCAGCAGCAGTTCGTAGGACACATGGGGCACCACCGACCAGATGACGGTCTCGGAGATGACGGACGGTATGAGCGCCTTGCGCAGGCCCACCGTGTCCACGCGCCGGCCACGCCATGGCGCCCCGACAGCAATCCCGATGGTCATGACCGCGGCAGCGGCACCGGCTGCCGCATAACCCTGCCCCAGGGTCAGCACGATGTGCAGCGTCAGCAGCACACCTGCTGCCGAATGAGGTATGCGGGCAACCATGCCGACGAGCAGGAGCCGCCGGATGGGGCGCACGGCCAGCAGCTCCCGGTAAAGCGCGAAGTTCACGGACTACATCCTTCTGCTACTGCTCCCGGCAGCACCGGGTAGCCCGCGCCGGCCGTAAGCTATTGTGCTGCGCGCCGCAGCTTGATCTCGATCGAATCAACCCGCTCGGCAAACATTTCATTCCGGGCCCAGGCATTGTTCAGGGCACCCACGAGGGACTGCACGCCGGCGGCGTCGAGCCCGTCTTCCAGATACAGCAGCACCCGGAGCTCCGGGCCGGCACCTCCGCCGACCAGCTGCCTTCCGTCGGCCGTAGCCGAGGCAACTCCACCGCCTGGATGAATTTCAACACGACGGACGGCCGGAAAGCCAACCGCTGCGGCTCCCAGGGACTCCGCGAGGTCCGGGTCCTCGTACGACGGCGTCCACGGCCGCTGCTGCGCCAGCGCCCAGACGGCCGGCCGGCGCACCACGAACGTGAGGTCCGAGCCGGGGTCCAGTACCAGCAGCTCGGCTCCTTCCGCGACGGCCGAGAGGGCGGCGCGCGCCGCGTACACGGCGACCGGACGGGCCCCGGGGTGCCACGCCTCCAGCGCCGCCGCGGACGTGAAGACCGGCATCGCGGTGCGGCCGTCGGGCGCCTTGAGGGTCACGAGGGACATATCGGCCTGTTTGTCCCCGTGGAGATCCTTCCCGTGCGGCCCGGCCGCACCTTCGCCTTCCTCGGCGAGCCGGGCCACGATCGGCACGAAGACGCGTGCGCCGGCCAGGGCTTCGACAACTCCGGCTTCCGCGCCGCCGGCGGCCAGGGCCGCAATGGCTGCAAGATAGCCGGCGTCGGCCGTACCGTCGTCGTCCTCGAAATTGTGGATCTTCGCGTCGTCGCCCGCCAGGCTGCGTCCCGCCCAGGGCTGGCCGGCCGAGTCGGCCGGGCCGCCGGCGCCCGCCAGGGCCGCAGCGATGTGCCCGGGAAGATGCCGTGCGGGGGCGGCACGGCCGTCCGTACCCGGCTCTGCGCGCACTGTTCCTGAGGCGTCGGTCCCTGCCGGCGTGTGGTCCATGGCTGCGGGCCAGCTAGCGGCGGCCGGCGGCGTCAAGGGCCTCCGGCAGCGTGAAGTTGCCGTTGTAGAGGGCCTTGCCGATGATCGCGCCCTCGACGCCGAGCGGGACGAGGGACCGGAGTACCTTAAGGTCTTCGAGGCTGGAGATGCCGCCGGACGCAACGACCGGCTTGCCGGTCTTCTCCACCATCTGGCGCAGCAACTCGACATTGGGCCCCTGCAGGGTCCCGTCCTTGGTGACGTCGGTGACGACGTAGCGGGCGCAGCCGGCTTCCTCGAGGCGGCCGAGCACCTCCCAGAGGTCTCCGCCTTCCCGGGTCCAGCCGCGGCCTGCGAGGGTGGTGCCGCGGACGTCGAGGCCGACGGCGATCTTGTCGCCGAAACGTTCGATCACACGGGATGTCCAGTCCGGGTTCTCCAGCGCGGCGGTGCCGAGGTTGACGCGGGCGACTCCGAGGTCCAGCGCTTTCTCCAGCGACTCGTCATCGCGGAGGCCGCCGGAGAGCTCCACCTTGATGTCCAGCCGGCCCACTACTTCGCGCAGCAGCTCGGCGTTGGAGCCCCGGCCGAAAGCGGCGTCGAGGTCAACCAGATGGACCCACTCGGCCCCCTGTTGCTGCCAGTTCAGCGCCGCCTCCAGCGGAGTGCCGTAGCTGGTCTCGCTGCCGGCTTCGCCCTGCACCAGGCGCACGGCCTGGCCGTTGACGACGTCGACGGCGGGCAGCAGCTCGAGCACGGGCAGCGGGGTTTCGGTGGTCATAGTGGGATCCTCAACTTCTCAGATGGCGGCAGGTGGTCGGGACTGGTGCAGGGACCGCTAGGAGACGGGCAGCGTCAGGAGGTAGGCGGCCAGCAGCGACATTCCGGCCAGGACGTAGAACACGATCTGGACCCAGCGCGGACTCTTCTGCTGCCGGAAGGACAGTCCCCCGCCGACCAGCAGCCCGGCAAGGCCCATCAGGATCACGGACCACATCTAGGCGACCTGTCCGGGGTCGGTGGAGGCGGCGTCGGCAGTCCTGGGCCGCAGACTGTTGACCCAGTTGCGCAGCAGACGCGCGCCGGCGTCGCCGGACTTCTCCGGGTGGAACTGGGTGGCGCACAGCGGTCCGTTCTCGACGGCCGCGATGAACGGTGCGCCGTGCTCGGACCAGGTCACGAGGGGCGCTGCCATGCGCGGCTGGATCACGTCGAAGTCCCACTGTTGGACGCCGTAGGAGTGCACGAAGTAAAAGCGCTCGTTCTCGACGCCCGCGAAGAGCGTCGAGCCTTCGGGGACGGACACCGTGTTCCAGCCCATGTGGGGGACGACGTCGGCCGGCAGCAGCTCCACCTTGCCGGGCCACTCCCCCATGCCCTCGGCTTCGGTACCGTGTTCGACACCGGCTTCGAACAGGACCTGGAGGCCGACGCAGATGGCAAGTACGGGCCGGCCGCCGGCGACACGGCGTCCGATCATGCGGACAGCGTCAACGGCTTTCAGTTCCCGCATGACGGTTTCGAAGGCACCGACGCCGGGGACCACGAGGCCGTCGGCGTTGAGCACATCCTCCGGCCTGGCGCTCAGGATCACGTGGGCTCCGGCCCGTTCCAGTGCGCGGACGGCCGAGCGGACGTTGCCGGAACCGTAGTCCAGCACCGTGACGGTGGGCTTGCCGTCCGGGGAGGCCGGCCTGGTGCCGGCGGCCGGGTCGATGATGGCACCGTCGCGGAGCACGTTGCCCGTCACAGCGCACCCTTGGTGGACGGGATGCCCTCGACACGGGGATCAGGCTCCACGGCAGCGCGCAGGGCGCGGGCGAAGGCCTTGAACTGGGCTTCCACGATGTGGTGGGGGTCCCGCCCGGCGGTGACGTTCATGTGCAGGCAGATGCCGGCGTGCAGGGTGATCGCCTCGAATACGTGGCGTGTCAGGGAGCCCGTGAAGTGTCCGCCGATCAGGTGGTATTCCTGGCCGGCCGGCTCACCCGCGTGGACCAGGTACGGCCGGCCCGAGACGTCGACGACGGCGTGCGCGAGGGCCTCGTCGAGGGGAACCGTCGCCTCGCCGAACCGCCGGATGCCGGCCTTGTTGCCCAGCGCGGTGCGCAGGACCTCGCCGAAGGTGATGGCGACGTCCTCCACCGTGTGGTGAACGTCGATGTGGGTGTCGCCCGTGGCTTTGACGGTCATGTCGATCAGGGAGTGCTTGCTCAGCGCCGTCAGCATGTGGTCATAGAACGGAACCGAGGTGCTGATGTCCGAAACGCCGGTGCCGTCCAGGTTGATCTCGACCAGGACCGAGGACTCGCTGGTGGTCCGCTCCATTCGTGCGGTCCGGGCCTCGGCAGCGGGTGATCCGGTGTGGCTCATGTGGGTGTGTCCTTTGGAAGAAGGCATGGGTGCTGGGCAGTCTGGCGGGGCACGGGCTCCAGCTTAAGTCTAGGCGTGCAGCGCCGGGTCGCTGGTCAGGATGCGTTCGAGTGCCTCGAGGAACGCTGTGGTTTCCGTCTCAGTGCCCGCAGTGACCCGCAAGTGGCCGGGGATCCCGACGTCGCGGATGAGCACCCCGGCGTCCAGGAGCCCCTGCCAAACCTGGTGCGGGTTCTCGAGGCCGCCAAAGAACACGTAGTTGGAATCCGAGGCTGCCGGTTTGAGCCCCATCCGCTGCAGTTCGGAAACGATCCGGTCCCGCTGGCGCTTGATGTCCTCGACGTCGGCCATGAGCGCCTCCCGGTGGCGCAGCGCAGCCAGGGCGGTTGCCTGGGTGATGGCGGACAGGTGGTACGGCAGCCGGACCAGGCGCAGTGCGTCGGTGACCTCGGGTGCTGCGGCCATGTAGCCCAGCCGCGCGCCCGCGAGGGCGAACGCCTTGCTCATGGTGCGCGAGACGATCAGCCGCTCCCGGCCGGGCAGCAGCGTGAGGGCGCTGGGCGTGCCGTCGTGGGCGAACTCGTGGTACGCCTCATCGACAATCACGATGGTCCGGCTCGCTTCGCCTGCCGCGTAGACCGCCTCCACGACGTCGAGGCCGAGGCCGGTGCCGGTGGGGTTGTTCGGGGAGCACAGGAAGACGATGTTGGGCTGCAGCTCACGTACCTGCCGTGCCGCCGATTCAGCGCTGAGGCCATAGTCCGCCGCGCGCACCCCGATGATGTACTCCGTGTCAGTGCCGGCAGCCAGGAGCGGGTACATCGAGTATGTGGGAGGGAAGCCGAGCGCCGTGCGCCCCGGGCCGCCGAAGGCCTGGAGAATCTGCTGGAGCACCTCGTTGGAGCCGTTGGCCGCCCAGATGTTCTCTGCGCCCAGTCCGTGGCCGAGGTATTCCGCCAGCCCCTCGCGCAGCTCGGTGAACTCGCGGTCCGGATACCGGTTCAGTCCGACCGCCGCTGCGGTGACGGCCTCGGTGATGGCTGCGCGGACGTCGGCCGGGACACCATGGGTGTTCTCGTTGACGTTGAGCAGGATGGGAACGTCCAGCTGGGGCGCGCCGTAGGGGCGCAGACCGCGCAGATTGGTCCGGAGGGGCAGTCGGTTGAGGCGCTCTAACTGGTCAGTCACTTCAACAGTTTAAGTGAGAGGGCGACGGGCGCTGAAACTGTGACGCCTGGGGCCCCGTAGCGACCGGCTGCGGCGGCCGGCCACGGCGCGGCGCGCGGCTTCCGAATGGCTTCACCACAGATCTACAGGACTTCCGCACTGCTTGCGCATAGCTTCACCACTGATCCGCGGGACTTCCTCGCGGCTTGCGCAAGGATCCACGGGACTATTTGGACGGGACGAAGAGCTGCTGGCCCGGCATTACTCGAGCGGCCCCCAGGTTGTTCAGCTGCACGATGTCGGCCACGACATCACGGGGATCACGCTCCGGGGCCACCTCTCCCGCGATGGCCCAGAGGGACTCCCCGGGCTGAACAGTCACGGATACGCTGGGCGTCGGCGAAAGCTCGGAGGCCGACTCGGCCGCCTTCGCCGGAGCGTTGAGGAAACCACTGAAAGACAGGATGAGCGCGGCAAGAAGGATCAGCGGCACGCCGAAGAAGACGAACCTGCCACGCCGGGTCAGACGCAGCGGGGCCTGCTTGGTCCGGGCCCGGGCGGCCTGCACAGGCTCCGCGGATGAAGCGTGCTGGCGGGACGAAGTGGGCCGGCGGGTCGACGTGCCTGCGGGCCGGCCGTACTGGCCGAATGCGTCGCGGCTGAAAGTGTCGTGAAACGCGCTTGATGCTGACATGAACTGAGCCCTCCTGGACCATACGTTGCCGCCCGGCGTACTCCACCTACTCGCCGCCAACCGACTGAACCTTCGAACATAGAACCGAACTTGATGCTTCGCCCGGAAATTTCCGAATCGAACACATATTCGAACTTTGCTTCTTCTGTTTTAGCACTTACTAACGAACGTTGTCGAGACTCGCTAGAACAAATGTTTGAAAAAGCTTTGCGGCTGGCCTACGTTTGAGTCACAGAACAACCACTTCTGCAGTTGATCAGCAGGGTCTGACATTTCAGGCCGGAAGTTCCCGGCAGCTGCAGCCACGGCGGCCGGGCGGATTGGAAAGGCGTTGGCGAACATGGCAGCACAAGCCACCGGCGGCAGGGCCACCCAGCGGGGCCCACAGCCAGCCCGGGCCCCCAAGAGCCTTACCGTCCGGCAGAAGAAGATCCTGGAAACCATCCAGCGGTCCGTGACCGACAACGGCTACCCGCCGTCCATGCGCGAGATCGGCGACACTGTGGGCCTCGCCAGCCTCTCCAGCGTCACCCACCAGCTCTCGCAGCTCGAGAAGCTCGGCTACCTCCGCCGCGACCCCAAGCGTCCGCGGGCCATGGAGGTGCTCATGCCGCTGACCCTGGACGAGGGAAGCACCAGGATTTCGGGCGTGGAGAAATCCAGCAGCCTGCGGGCGGCGGGAGGGCGGTCAGTCTCGGAGCTCGCCAGCGCCACGGACACCGCGATGGTGCCGTTCGTCGGTCGCATCGCCGCCGGCGGACCGATCCTGGCGGACCAGGTGGTCGAGGACGTCATGCCGCTGCCGCGTCAACTGGTGGGCCACGGCGAACTCTTCATGCTCAAAGTCGCCGGTGATTCCATGATCGACGCCGCCATCTGCGACGGTGACTGGGTGGTCGTCCGGCGGCAAAGCGACGCAGTCAACGGGGAGATCGTTGCTGCACTCCTGGATGACGAGGCCACAGTAAAGACCTTCCGCCAGCGGGACGGACACACCTGGCTGCTGCCGCAGAATACCCAGTACGAGCCCATCCTTGGCGATCACGCCGTCATCATGGGCAAGGTCGTCTCGGTGCTGCGGTCGCTCTGACGCACACCGGCCACAGGGCATGAGGGCCCCGTTCGACATCGGACGGGGCCCTTCGAGTTCCTGCCCAGTTACTCGCGGAGCACGGGCCCGCCGGTCCCGGACGGCGCCGGCATCCCGCGGGTGCGCGGAGACAGAAGGAAAGCAACCGGGCGGGAAGGTCGCACTCCCCCGGCTGCGCCCGGCCCTGGGCTCCCGACCAGGCACCGGGCTGCCCGCCAGACCTACGTGGCGGGCTGCCCGGATTCCTTCGAGAGCCGCTCCAGCGCCGCGAGGGCAACCCCGGGGTCGGTGGTCGGCCAGAACGGTGGCAGGGCTGCACGGAGGAAGGCTCCGTAGCGCTCAGTGGAGAGCCGCGAATCCAGCACCGCCACGACACCCTTGTCCGACGTCGAACGGATCAGCCGTCCGGCTCCCTGGGCAAGGCGGATCGCGGCGTGGGTTGCCGAGACGCTCATGAAGCCGTTGCCGCCGGCCTGGGCCACGGCCCGGGACCGGGCGGTCATCAGCGGATCGTCCGGCCGCGGGAACGGGATCCGGTCGATGACGACGAGACGGCACGAGACACCCGGGACGTCAACGCCCTGCCAGAGGGACATGGTGCCAAAAAGGCACGTGTCCGGTTCGTCGGCGAACTGCCGCACGAGCGCCGTCATGGTCGAATCGCCCTGGCACAGGATGTCCATGTCCAGCCGCGGCCGCATGGCCTCTGCGGCTTCCTCCGCGGCGCGCCGGGAGGAGAAGAGGCACAGGGCCCCGCCGCCGGAGGCCTGGATGAGCTTCTCCAGTTCGTCCAGTGTCTCCGGGGAAGTGCCCCGGCCGGGTTTGGGCAGGTGCTTGGCGACATAGAGGATGCCCTGCTTGGGGTATTCGAACGGCGAACCGACGTCGACGCCGGTCCAGCTGGGCGCGCCGGGGCCGACGAGCCCCAGGCCGCCGGCAGCCGGTTCGAACGCGGAGCCGATTGCGAGGGTGGCCGAGGTCAGGATGACGGTGTGGTCCGCGAACAGGCCCTCGCGCAGCCGGCCGGCCACGCTGAGCGGCGCCACGTTGATGAGGGCCGGTGCCGTTTCGTCCGGCTGGGAGTAGCCCTGTGCCGGGTCGAAGGTGCTGTTGCGGGAGAACCACACCACTTCACGGTTCTCGCGGGCAGCCAGGAGGCGTTCGCACAGTTCCAGGATGACCATGAGCCGGGAGCGGGCGAGCTGGCGACCGCCGTCGGCCGTGGTGGCGCTGTCGCCCTTGGAATCGGAGAGCGCGGCGCGGCAGGCGTCGCGGAGCTGGTCCACGCAGTCCAGCTGTTCGGTGTTGAGGCCGTTGGGCATGAGTCCGCTCGGAACCCCCTCAATGGCAAGTTCGAGGTTGGACGCGGCATTGTTGAGCGCATCCACGGTGATGCCGGTGTGCTTGCGGGCCCCGGACGCGGCGACGTGGACCATCGCCACGGAAAGCTGGCCGGACACGGCGCCCGTCACGCGGTCCTGCAGCTCGTGGGCTTCGTCGACCACCACGACGTCGTATTCGGGCAGGACCGCGAGTCCCTCGAAGGCGCTGACGGCCAGCATGGCGTGGTTGGTGACGACGACGTCGGCGTCGGCGGCGTTCTGCCGGGCCAGTTCGCTGAAGCATTCCGCGGCGAGGGGGCATTTCTGCGCGCCGAGGCATTCCATCGACGTGACGGAAACCTGGCGCCAGGCCCGGTCGGTGACTCCGGGCATGAGCTCGTCGCGGTCCCCCGTGGCGGTCTCTTCGGCCCAGTCGCGGAGCCGGACAACTTCCTTGCCGAGTTGCGACGACGGCCCGCTCATGGCCGCGGCGAAGTGCGGGACGCTCGTGTCCTCCCCGAGCGAGAAGAGCTGGCCCTCGGAGGGTTCTTCGGAGGGGAAGCCACCCTCGAGCTTGTGCCGGCAGACATAGTTGGAGCGGCCCTTCACGAGGGCGATCTTGACGGGCCGGTCCAGGGCGGGGGTGATGGTCTTGAGCAGCCGGGGCAGGTCGCGGCCGACGATCTGGGTCTGCAGGGCCAGCGTGGCGGTGGAGACGAGGGTGGGTTTGTCGCTGACCAGGGAATGGGCGATCAGCGGGATCAGGTAGGCAAGGGATTTGCCGGTGCCGGTGCCGGCCTGGACCAGGAGGTGGTCGCCGGTGTCGATGGCGCGTGCCACCTGCCGGGCCATCTCGTGCTGGCCGTCGCGGCTTTGGCCGCCCATGCCGGACACCGCCCGGTCGAGGAGTTCAAGAACGAACTCCTCGCCGGCCGGCTTCTGCTTTCCTGACCCTTGGCGGTTGTCCGCCTCCGCGGCGGGGTCTTCCCCTGCGGCGTCGGCCGTGTCCGCGTCCGTCCCTGTCACTGCCGCCTCAGTCATTGCTGATGAAGGAATCCAGTTCAGCGGCGAGGCCCTCGCGCACCATCACGACGGCACGGGTACCCGTTTCCTCGTGATCGAGGCTCAGGATCTCGGCGTCGGTCTCGTGGAGCTTGTTGAGCAAGTCCCCGCGGCTGTAGGGGATCAGCAGCTCAAGCTTCACGCTGGGCCTCGGGATGCCCTCGCTGATGGCCTTGAGCAGGGCCGGAATGCCTTCACCGGTGCGCGCCGAGACCACCACGTGGCGCGGTTCGCGCTGCTTGAGCCGTTCAAGTACAAACGGATCGGCGGCGTCGGCCTTGTTCAGGACGATGATTTCCGGGACCTTGCGCGCATCCACTTCGCTGAACACTGTCCGAACCGCGGCAATCTGCCCTTCCGGATCCGGGTGGGAGGCATCAACGACGTGCAGGATCAGGTCCGAATCGGCCACCTCTTCCAGAGTGGAGCGGAAGGCCTCCACGAGCTGGGTGGGCAGCGAGCGGACGAAGCCCACGGTGTCGGCAAGGGTGTAGCCCAGCCCGTCAGCGGTCTCGGCCTTGCGGACGGTCGGATCCAGGGTGGCGAACAGGGCGTTCTCCACCAGGACTCCGGCGTCGGTCAGCCGGTTCAGCAGCGAGGACTTGCCCGCGTTGGTGTATCCGGCGATCGCCACCGAGGGAACTGCGTTCCGACGGCGGTTGGCGCGTTTGGTCTCGCGGGCCGGCTTCATCGCGGCGATCTCACGCCGCAGCTTGGCCATCCGGGTGCGGATCCTGCGGCGGTCCAGTTCGATCTTGGTTTCACCGGGACCACGCGAGCCCATGCCTGCACCGGCGCCGCCCACCTGGCCACCGGCCTGGCGTGACATCGACTCGCCCCAGCCGCGCAGGCGAGGTAGCAGGTATTCGAGCTGGGCCAGTTCGACCTGGGCCTTGCCTTCGCGGCTCTTGGCATGCTGGGCGAAGATATCCAGGATCAGGGCTGTCCGGTCAATGACCTTGACCTTGACGATGTCTTCCAGGCCACGCCGCTGGGACGGGGCGAGTTCGGCATCGACGACGACGGTGTCGGCGCCGGTGGACATCACGATGGCTTTGAGTTCCTGTGCCTTGCCGGAGCCGAGGAATGTCCCCGGGTCGGGCTTGGCCCGGCGCTGGACCAGGCCGTCGAGGACTTCCGAGCCGGCCGTTTCCGCGAGGGCCGCGAGTTCACGCAGCGAGTTCTCGGCGTCGGCGAGCGTTCCTTCGCTCCAGAGCCCGGCCAGGACTACGCGCTCCAGGCGCAACTGCCGATATTCGACTTCTGTGACGTCTTCAAGCTCGGTGGACAGGCCGGCGGTGCGGCGCAGGGCGTGCCGTTCCTCGAGATCCTGCTGGTCGCCGTCGTAGCTGGTGTAGACCTCATCCAGGCGGGAAATGGCTTGGGCCTTGCCGAGCACTGTCTTGGGCTCGCCGGCGGTGGCACCGGTGCTCTGGCCTGCCTTCCCGGCAGGGGTGTCCTTGGAGAGGATCCGGTCGATGACAGCCTGGATTTCCGCAGGACTCATGTCCTGGGATGCTGAATCGGGTCCGGTGTTGGGCTGACTGGTCATGGTCTCCTTTAAAGGTTCGGCAGTTTCAGAATAGTGCCCATTGCTGCTCTGTGGTGCGGTATTCGCGCTGGGCTGACGACTGGGGGTCATGCGGGCCTCCTGGGATGCCCGCGGCGGCCGTGCCGGGGGCATGGTGGGCTCCGATACGGAGCGGTTAACTAAGGGGAGGAAGAGGCGGCACGTTGCACCTCGCTGCGGGGAAACAGCCGCGTAGTACCTGACCGCTGAGCCGGCTCCGATAGCGGGCCGGCGGGATGCCGCCGCCCCAAGGCGGGACTCCAAGTGGTCCGGGCGCCACCGGGTGAGAAGAATCACTGCGGAGGCGCGCCGAGCGGAAGGTGACTACCTGCGTCGCTACGGGACGGGACTAAGCCCGTGCCGGCTACTTGGAGTTCAAGAACATGGATTTAAGCCTAGCAGACCGTTCGCGTGATCCCGGCCGGTGGCTCCGCCGGCGAGGCGTGCCTGTTTCGCGTGGAAATTCCCGGCCGCAGCCGGCTGCAGCCGGTTTCCCATACGGCCCGGGGGCCAACTAATCTGGCCCATTATGGAGTCTGCACACTATTTCAGCGCCCAGCCCGCCGGGCCCTTCACCCGCAAGCCGCTTTCTGTGGAGCTTGCCGGTGAGACGCGGCGGCTGCAGACGTCCTCAGGGATCTTCAGCCCGGATGGCATCGACAAGGGGACGGCCGTGCTGCTTGCCGACGTGCCTGCTCCGGCGCCGCAGGGAAACCTGCTCGATATCGGCTGCGGCTGGGGGCCCATTGCCCTGACCATGGCCCTCCGGGCACCTCATTCGCACGTCTATGCCGTGGACGTCAATGAGCGGTGCGTGACGCTCACGAACGAGAACGCGGCCTTACTGGGGCTGGACAACGTCACCGCGAGCACGCCGGAGGCCGTGGACCCGGACGTGCGTTTCGACACCATCTGGTCCAACCCGCCCATCCGGATCGGCAAGGACGAGCTGCACGCCCTGCTCCGGCTGTGGTTGCCGCGGCTGGCTCCGGGTGGATCCGCGTGGCTCGTGGTGCAGAAGAACCTGGGCTCGGACTCGCTGCAGCGGTGGTTGGCCGCAGAACTGGACAGCGGTTTTTCGGTGACCCGGGAGAGCACGTCGAAGTCTTTCCGGATCCTGCGGGTCAGGAAAGCGTCCCGCTAGCGACGATCACGGCGGGGCCGCTGAGCTCGACGTGTTCGCGCCCTTCCGTGCCGAGGAAGAACTTCACGCCCACGACCCCGCCCGGCACGTGGACGTTCCAGGCGTCGGGGGCGCCCTGCCCCGCCCAGTGGCGGATGGCGACGGCGGCGGCGCAGGCACCGGTACCGCAGGACTGGGTTTCCCCCACTCCCCTCTCGTGAACGCGCATCGTAATGGTCCCGACGCCGTCGTGGACCAGTGGCTCGGACGGAACGACGAACTCTACGTTGGTGCCGTGCGGCGGCCTGGGATCAACGTGGGGCGCGGTGAACAGCTCGGTGGCGTCCAGTTCAGCCAGTTCGGCCAGCGCCACCACGGTGTGCGGATTGCCCATGCTGACGGACAGCGCAGGCCGGGCAACCTCCAGCCCCTCGGCGCTGACCAGAGAGTCCATGGCGCGGGCGGTGGCTTCCCCCGGGAAGATGAACTCCCAGGGGCCCATGTCGACGGCATAGCCGGCGGCGGTGCGGACGATCGTCTTTGCCCCGCCGCGGGTGCCGATGGTCAACGACTCCCCGGCCGGCAGATCGACGAGACCCTCCGCGATGAGGAAGTGCACGAACACCCGGACCCCGTTGCCGCACATTTCCGAGAGCGAGCCGTCGCCGTTGCGGTAGTCCATGAACCACTCGGCGTCGGGGTGCCCGGTCAGCAGCGCCTGGCCCTCGGGCAGGAGCCGGGACGGGACCGCCCGGATCAGTCCGTCGCCGCCGATCCCGCGGTGCCGGTCACACAGTGCCACCACTTGCTCGGGCGTAACGGACAGCGAGCCGTTAGGGTCCGCAATCAGCACGAAGTCGTTGCCTGTGCCGTGGCCCTTGGAAAACTTCAGTCCGCTCAGGATTGCGGTGTCGCCGGCAGCGTTGCGGTCAGCGGCCAAGGCAAGGGATTCGTCCATGCTCCAAGGTTACCGGTCAGGCTGCGGTGCCCGGAAAAGCTACGCCCGGAGCACAGCGGCCCGGACTGCTACGCGGTTTCCGGGGCCGGCAGGGCATGGGTCGAAAGAGCCGGTCCGCACAGGGCCGCGGCTCCGGTCACAAGCCCGGGATCCTGCCAGTTGAGCCAGGTGATGCGGGGGTCCGCGCGGAACCAGGTGAGCTGGCGGCGCGCGAACTGCCGGGTCGCAACGATGGTCTCCTCGGCGGCCTGCCCGACGTCCGCTTCGCCGTCGACCACCCTGAGGAACTGGGCGTAACCCAGGGCCCTCGGTGCTGTCCTGCCCCGCCTGAGGCCGGCGGCGTCGAGCCGGCGGACTTCCTCCATAAGGCCCTCGTCCACCATGGCGTGGACACGGCGCGCGAGGCGTTCCCGGAGCAGTTCACGGTCCACTTCCAGCCCGATCTGCACGGCAGGCTGGAAGTACTCGCGGGTGGGCATAAACGAGCTGAAGGGGCGCCCGGTCAGTTCGAAAACCTCCAGCGCCCGGATGACCCGACGGACGTCGCCGAGCCTGCCGGCGGAGACGGGGTCGACCGCCTGCAGCCGGTCCCGCAGTGGCGCGGGCCCCGACGCTTCAAGCTCGGTTTCGAGGCGGCCGCGGATGTCCGGGTCCGTACCCGGAAACTCCAGGATGTCGAGGGCGGCGCGGACGTAGAGGCCGGAGCCCCCGGCGAGGATGGCCCGTTTGCCCCGGCTGTGGATGTCTGCGATCAGGGCCCTGGCCTGCTGCTGGAAGTCCGAGACGCTCGCTTCCTCGGTCACCTCCAGGATGTCGAGGAGGTGGTGCGGCACTCCCCTGCGTTCCGCCATAGTGATCTTGGCGGTGCCGATGTCCATTCCGCGGTAGAACTGCATGGAGTCCGCGTTGATGACTTCGCCGTCGAGTTCGAGGGCAAGCGAGACGGCGAGCCCGGACTTGCCTGAACCGGTCGGGCCGACGACGGCGATGACGGGCGGATCGGCCCGCTCGACGGCAGCCGGAAACGACGGCGGGGTCTGCGAGCGGACGTCTGCGGACGCCGCCCTGCCCGGCACCCCAGCGGTCCCGGAGGTCCTGGCTTGCGGTCCTGCCATGGGCTAGCGGCCGCGGACCGGCAGCGCAGGCATGCCCAGGGAGACCCCTGTCTTGCCCGCGGCGGCGCCCGGTACCGGGGCCCCGCAGGAATCCGCCTGCGAACGGTCCCAGGCATCCCCTGCGCGGGACCGCCGCAGGCTGTAGTCCTCCGCCGACGCCGGATCGGCGACGAGGTGGAACGCGGCAGCCTCAGTAATCGTGACTGTCACGAGGTCCCCCGGGCGGGGCACTTGGGCACCCGCAGGAACGGAGAAGTGGACCAGCCTCTGGTCGCGGGACCGGCCGGAAAGCCGGTGCGTCTCCTCCGCTTTGCGGCCCGGCTGGGCGGTGACCATGACTTCGACGCGGCGGCCCAGCTGGCGGCTGTTTTCCTCGGCAGCGATCCGGTCCTGCAGGGCGGTAAGGCGTTCGAAGCGCTCCTGCACCACGGCTTTGGGGAGCTGGTCGGGCAGTTCGGCGGCAGGTGTGCCGGGACGCTTGGAGTACTGGAAGGTGAAGGCTGTGGCGAAGCGGGATTTCTCCACCACGTCCAGGGTCGCCTGGAAGTCCTCCTCGGTCTCGCCGGGGAAGCCGACGATGATGTCGGTGGAGATCGCCGCGTGCGGGATCTTGTCCCGGACTTTTTCGAGGATGCCGAGGAACTTAGTGGAGCGGTAGGACCGCTTCATGTCCTTGAGGACTTTGTCCGATCCGGACTGCAGGGGCATGTGCAGCTGGGGCATGACGTTGGGCGTCTCCGCCATGGCGTCGATGACGTCGTCCGTGAAGGCGGCGGGGTGGGGGCTGGTGAAGCGCACGCGCTCCAGGCCCGGGATGTTCCCGCAGGCCCGCAGCAGCTTGGAGAACGCCTGCCGGTCGCCGAATTCGACCCCGTAGGAGTTCACGTTCTGGCCCAGCAGTGTCACTTCGATGGCGCCGTCGTCGACGAGGGCCTGGATCTCGGCCAGGATGTCACCCGGGCGTCTGTCCTTCTCCTTGCCGCGCAGGGCGGGCACGATGCAGAAGGTGCAGGTGTTGTTGCAGCCGACCGAAATGGACACCCAGCCGGAATAGACCGAGTCGCGTTTTGTCGGCAGGGTGGAAGGGAAGACGTCCAGCGACTCGAGGATCTCCAGCTGCGCCTCGTTGTTGTGGCGTGCCCGGTCGAGGAGGGCCGGCAGGGCCCCGACGTTGTGGGTGCCAAAGACCGCGTCGACCCAGGGCGCCTTTTTCAGGATGGCCTCGCGGTCTTTCTGCGCCAGGCAGCCGCCGACTGCGATCTGCATCCCCGGGTTGGCGGCCTTCACCGGGGCCAGGATGCCAAGGTTGCCGTAGAGCTTGTTGTCGGCGTTCTCCCGCACGGCGCAGGTATTGAAGACCACGACGTCGGCGAGTTCGCCTGAGGCGGGGACATAGCCCGCGGCCTCGAGCATCCCAGCCATGCGTTCGGAATCATGCACGTTCATCTGGCAGCCGAAAGTGCGCACCTGGTAGGTGCGGGACTGCGGCGCATCAGGGACCGGCACCGTCTCAGGCGCCGAAGCGCTGACTGCTGAGGGAGTGTTGCCGGCTGCTGGGGAGGGGATGGTCAAACTCACCTGTTAAGGGTACCGGGTTTAGGGGTACGCGCTCTGCACCGTAACCCTGGGGGCTTGCTGCCCGGGCTGGTTCAGTCGTCCGGTTCCGCGCGTCCGGCGGCGGCAGCGAGCACCTCGCCCACGATCCGGAAGGCCTGCGAGGGCTGGTACCCCTTGCGTGCGAGCATCGACGCCAGCCGCCGCGTCGTCTTGTCCCGTTCGCCACGGTCATCGGAGCCGGTGAAGCCCCTGAGCTTGCGCTCTACCAGTTCGCGGGCAGCCGCCTCCTCGTCCTCGTCACTGAGCTGCTCCAAGGCCTCGGACGCGGTATCAGGATCGATGCCCTTGTCCGCCAGCTCACGCCGCAGGGCGCCCCTGGCTAGCTTGCGGGTCTGGGACCGGCTGCGTACCCACATGTCCGCGAATTCGGCGTCGTCGATGAGGTTCACCTCTTCGAAGCGGTCCAGCACGGCCTCGGCAACGTCGTCGGGGACGTTGCGCTCGGACAGCTTGCGCGAAAGCTGCAACCGGCTCTTCGGGGACTGTGTCAGCTGGCGCAACACGATGGCCCGGGCCACCGCAGCAGGGTCGGCGTCGGGGTCCGGCTCCGCGCGCCGTGACCGGGAGCCCGCCCCGGCCGGCGCTGAGTCGCCATGGTCGGAGTCATCCGCGAACCCGGCGCCGTCAGGACCGGCGCCGGCGTCGCTCTTACCGACGCCGGTGCCGGGGTTCCGCTGCCGGAAACCTCCCGCTTTCCGCGGCCTCCCGCGGGAGGCCGCGGCGTGGGAGGGCGCGCCGTTAGAAGCCGTCAACGGCCTTCAGCTTCGGAGATGCCTCTTTTTCAGCCGGGGCCTTCACACCCACGCCGAGCTTTTCCTTGATGAGGCGCTCGAGTTCGGCAGCCAGCTCAGGGTTGTCGCGCAGGAAGCGGCGGGAATTCTCCATGCCCTGGCCCAGCTGGTCGCCGTCGTAGGTGAACCACGAACCGGACTTCTTGATCAGGCCGTGCTCGACACCCATGTCGATGATGCCGCCCTCGCGGGAAATGCCCTGGCCGTAGATGATGTCGAATTCGGCGATCTTGAAGGGCGGGGCCATCTTGTTCTTGACGATCTTGGCCTTGGTGCGGTTGCCGACGGAGTCCGCCCCCTCCTTGAGCGTCTGGATGCGGCGGACGTCGATGCGGATGGATGCATAGAACTTCAAGGCCTTACCACCGGTGGTGGTTTCCGGAGAGCCGAAGAAGACGCCGATCTTTTCGCGGAGCTGGTTGATGAAGATGGCGGTGGTCTTGGTCTGGCTCAGGCGGCCGGTGATCTTACGCAGGGCCTGGCTCATGAGGCGGGCCTGGAGGCCGACGTGGCTGTCGCCCATGTCGCCTTCGATTTCAGCGCGGGGAACAAGGGCGGCGACGGAGTCGATCACGATGACGTCGAGGGACCCCGAGCCGATCAGCATGTCCATGATCTCCAGCGCCTGCTCACCGGTGTCCGGCTGAGAAACCAGCAGGGCATCGGTGTCGACACCGAGTTTGGCCGCGTATTCGGGATCGAGGGCGTGCTCAGCGTCGATGAAGGCGGCGATGCCGCCCAGCCGCTGGGCGTTGGCTACTGCGTGCAGGGCCACGGTGGTCTTACCGGAGGATTCCGGACCGTAGATTTCAACGACGCGTCCGCGGGGCAGGCCGCCAATTCCAAGGGCCACATCCAACGCGATGGAGCCGGTCGGAATGACCTCGATGGGCGCACGGACTTCATCGCCCAGGCGCATGACCGAGCCCTTGCCGAACTGCTTGTCAATCTGGGCAAGCGCTGCTTCGAGCGCCTTTTCACGATCCGGGGCTGCGGCCATGGTTCACACCTCTAATGTTTACTCGCTGTGGAGCGGCCGTTGCGGCCGTTTATCTGTCATCACTGACGCTAATGGCACCCACCGACAAAGTTGCCGGCTGGCATCGCGCATGTGGAAAACGCTCTGAAAAAAGCATAGCCCTACCCGAACAGATATTCGAACAACAGGGCGGCGTGTCAGGTTTCATCGTCCGCCGGCTGCGGGCTGCCCCGGGCTTCAGGCTGCCGCCGGTCAGCGGGGTTTGACGTCGCGGCCCAGTCGACGCTCGGGCGGGACATCCTGGACGTCGCACAGGGCAAGCCAGACCTGGCGCGGCGGCACGCCGGCACCCAGCGCCTGGTCCGCCGTGCGTCCGCCCACCCCCGCCAGCACCAGCGAACTGCTGAGTACGCGGGAGTATCCGGCTCCGAACTCGTCGTCCATGAGCCGCCAAAAGTCACTGATTCGCACCGGTAAAGTCTCTCACGTGCCGGGACTCTAGAATGGTTGCCATGAGCAACTCAGCCGAGGACACCGGAATCTCCGGGAGTGCCGAGGACCCCGCAGAAGCAGCACTAACCGCCGTCGAGCACCAGATCAGCGTGCTCTGGCGCCGCGGCCGTTCCGTCTCCCACCAGCTCTCGCGGGAGGTCCATCCCGACATGGAACCTGCCGCGTACGGACTCCTGAGCGTGATCCGCCGCCAGGGGCCCATCCGGCTCACTGAGCTGGCCTCGTGCATCGGCGTCGGCAAGCCCTCCGTGAGCCGGCAGATCGCTTTTCTTGAAAACCTTGGCCTGGTGTCCAAGGAGGCCGATCCGCTCGACGGGCGTGCGCAGTCAATCCGCCTCACGCCCGAGGGCGAGGAAAAGATGCACCAAGTGCAGGACGCCCGGCGTGAGGTCTTCCGCGAACGGCTGGGGGAATGGCCGGTCGAGGAACTGCAGACCCTTGCCACGTACATCGCGAAGCTTAACGCGACATACGAGCGGGACGGCTTCCCCAAGGAAGAGTCCCGGTAGGCCGCGGTTCCCCAGGGAAGCGACCCGGAAGAAACGGGGCCGACGACAGCGCCACAAACGAAAAGTGCCCCCGGCGTGTCGCCGGGGGCTCTTTCATTGATGTAGCTGGTCCGGGCTAGCGTGCTCCGGAAAGGAGCCCCTTGGCCAACTCGTCGTTCAGGTCGGAGTTGAGCTCACGGTCCAGGTCACGGCCGTAGCGCTGCGCGAACTCCTGCGGGACGGTGTCCGGAACTGCTACGCCCTCAGCGACGGCGACGCGGTCACTGACTTCGCGGAGCATGCTGGAGAGCGGAACATCGAGGGCCGAGCAGATCGAGGAAAGCAGCTCCGAGGAGGCTTCTTTCTGGCCGCGTTCCACTTCGCTCAGGTAGCCCAGGGAAACGCGGGCACTGTGCGAGACTTCGCGGAGGGTACGGCCTTGGCGCTGGCGGACATCGCGGAGTACATCACCGATTTCGTGACGAAGTACAACCATCTTGCGCTCCTTCTGTTCGCTCTTTGCCTGATCGGCGAGGCCCACATCCTTCCAGCGGACAACGCCGTTCACGGATACGGGCTGCTTTACCATCTGTATCGCCTTGCTCCCTCGTACGTCGAGTCCGCCCTTAGCGGCGGACTATTAATGCTTTCATCCTAGGCGCCCCCATATTCGGAGGCGACACAATGTAACAACTATTCGGAATCAACTTTTGTTCCCAGCAACTTTACGCCGGGTAGCCTTTGGAAGATAGGGCTTCGAGCAGGCGCTCCAGGGCCGCGCCGCAGGCCAGGGCACGGATTTCCGGCCGGCTCCCCTCGAAGGCATACGCGTACGACGTCGCGCCCTCCGCCGTGGCGACGCCGACGAAGACCGTCCCGACGGGCTTGCCGTCGTGCGGCTCGGGGCCTGCCACCCCGGTGGTGGACACGCCGATGTCGGCGCCGCAGATCCGGCGTGCGCCCTCCGCCATGGCCGCCGCGACCTGTCCGTCCACGGATCCGACGGCGTCAAGGAGTTCGCGGGGCACGCCGAGAACGTCCGCCTTGACCGAGTTCGAGTAGGACACCACGCCGCCTTGGAGCATTCCCGAGGCGCCGGGAGTGTCTGCCAGCACGGCCGCCACCATGCCGGCCGTGAGGGACTCGGCCGTGGCAGCGGTCAGCCCGCGCTCAAGGGCACCGGTTACAGCCTGCCCGGAAATGCGGTGAAGATTCGGATGGAGAGTCGGATGCAGATTGGTCATGGCTTGCCTTCCCCTACCTGTTGTTTCTGTGCCCGGATGCCGCTGGCCCGCAGCTTCAGCGCCTCAATGACGTATTCGCCGCCGGTCCAGACAGTAATGGCCAGCGCTGCCATCATGACCGCGAAGGCCAGGACGCCGAGCCACGGGGCAAGGGACCCCAGCGGGATGACGTACAGGAAAATGGCGGCCGTCTGCACGACGGTCTTGAGTTTCCCGCCCCGCGACGCCGGGATCACGCCGTAGCGGATGACGAAGAAGCGCAGTGCGGTGATGCCCCATTCGCGGACCAGGATCAGGATGGTGACCCACCACGGGAGTTCATCCAGCACCGAGAGCATGACCAGGGCGGAACCGATGAGGAGCTTGTCCGCGATCGGGTCGGCGATCTTGCCGAAGTCGGTGACGAGTCCGCGGCTGCGGGCGATGTCGCCGTCGAGCTTGTCCGTGTAGATGGCAACCGCAAAAACTGCGGCAGCCAGCCAGCGCCAGAGCCCGTTCCCGGGGTGCAGCCCGGGGGCGTCGGCAATGAGGAACCAGACGAAGAAGGGCACCAGCACGATCCGCAGCATCGTCAGGATGTTCGGGAGGTTCCAGATCCGCGGTGCGGAACCGGCGCTGTCGGCTTCGGCGCTATTCACCCTCCTAGGCTACCGTCCGGTGAGGGACCAGGCGTCCTCGGAGCCGTCGTCGTCCTCACCTGAGGCGCCGCCGGGGCCGTCCCCGCCGTCGAAGTACTCCACGTTCTGGCCGCGCCGGTCCAGGTCCGCGGCCACAAGGTCCTCGGCATAGCCGCCCTGGGCGATGTTCGCGTTGGCATTCTCGCTCAGCGCTGCGGTCTGGGAATCGGCGACGGCGGGCGCCTCGAGGCCCTTCATGGCGGCCAGGACGGCGGCGAGGTCGTCAGGCTTGACCAGCACGTCGCGGGCCTTGGATCCCTCGGACGGGCCCACCACTCCCCGGGACTCGAGCAGGTCCATGAGGCGGCCGGCCTTCGCGAAACCGACGCGGAGCTTGCGCTGGAGCATCGACGTGGAGCCGAACTGGGTCGTCACCACAAGCTCGGTGGCCTGCAGGAGGACCTCGAGGTCGTCCCCGATGTCATCGTCGATCTGCTTCTTCTGCGCCTCGGGGGCGACATCGTCGCGGTACACGGCCTTGAGCTGGCCCTTGACGTGCTCGACCACCTTGTGGATTTCGGACTCCGTGACCCACGCCCCCTGGACACGCATGGCCTTGGAGGCGCCCATGGGCAGGAACAGGGCGTCGCCCTGTCCGATGAGCTTTTCGGCGCCCGGCTGGTCCAGGACCACGCGGGAGTCCGTGACAGAGGAGGTCGCGAACGCCATGCGGGAGGGCACGTTGGCCTTGATGAGGCCGGTGACGACGTCGACGGAGGGCCGCTGGGTCGCGAGGACCAGGTGGATGCCGGCCGCGCGGGCCAGCTGGGTGATGCGGACGATGGAATCCTCGACGTCACGCGGGGCCACCATCATGAGGTCGGCGAGTTCGTCCACGATCACGAGCAGGTACGGGTACGGCCGGATGACCCGCTTGGACCCCTCCGGCGGGTGGACCTTGCCGCCCCGCACCGCCTTGTTGAAGTCGTCAATGTGCTTGAAGCCGTAGTTGGCGAGGTCGTCGTAGCGGGCGTCCATTTCCCGGACGACCCACTGGAGCGCTTCGGCGGCCTTCTTCGGGTTGGTGATGATCGGCGTGATGAGGTGCGGGACGCCTTCGTAGGCCGTCAGTTCCACCCGTTTGGGGTCCACCATGACCATGCGGACCTCGTCCGGGGTGGCCCGCATCAGGATGGAGGTGATCATGGCATTCACGAAGGCCGACTTGCCGGCGCCCGTTGCCCCGGCCACCAAGAGGTGCGGCATCTTGGCCAGGTTGGCCACGACGTAGCCGCCCTCGACGTCCTTGCCGACGCCGATCACCATGGGGTGCTCCGTCCGCCGGGCGTTCTGGCTGCGCAGCACGTCCCCGAGGGACACCGTTTCGCGGTCCGTGTTGGGGATCTCGATGCCGATTGCAGACCGCCCGGGGATGGGGCTCAGGATGCGTACATCCGAGCTGGCGACGGCATAGGAAATATTTTTCGACAGCGCCGTGACGCGTTCGACCTTGGTGCCGGGCGACAGCTCGATCTCGTAGCGGGTGACAGTCGGGCCACGGCTGAAGCCGGTAACCTGCGCTTCGACGTTGAACTGGTTGAGGGTCTCGGTCAGGGAGGCTACGATCGCGTCGTTCGCCTCGGTGCGCTCCTTGGGAATGGAGCCTGGCGTCAGCACGTCCGAGGACGGCAGGGTGTAGGTGACGTCGCCGGCCAGCGAGAGCTGTTCGGTGCGTTGCGGAATCGGCGTGGGCAGCGGTGCCGGGGTGACGGGCTTCGAGGGCACCTGGGCGGCTGCCGCCACGGCGGCAGGGTTCAGGGAGCCGGCGGCCACCATGCCGGGGGTCACGAGCGGGATGGCCTCGGTGGCGTTCTCCCCCGCGGACGCCGCCACGGAACCTGCAGCTGATCCTGCAGCGCCGGCCGCCCCGAGGCCTTGCGCTGCCTTGATTTTTTCGACGGCGATCTCGGCCGGGGTGGGCCGGCGCACACCGGGGGCGACGGACTTGGCGCCCTTCGCGGGCGGGCCCGCTTCGTCGTCGTCGTCGATGACCGCATGCTCGAACGCTTCGTCGCCGACGTAGCCTTCGAGGGCGGCGTCGGCGACAGGGTCCTTGCCGAAGAGGCGGCGGCGCTTCTTCTTCGGGGCCGGGGCATCGTTTTCGTACAGGTAGCTGCGGTCGTGGCGGTCGTCGTCGTCGGCGTCGTGGTCTTGAAGATCGATGCCCATAAGGTGCTCGTACACGTCACGCAACCGGCCGGGGACGGCACCGAACGGGGTCGCCGTGACGATCAGCAGGGACGTGAACGCGAGGAGGCTGTACAGGGCCACCGGGACCACGGGGTGGATGGCCGCGAGAGGCGCGGCGGCGAGGTAGCCGAGCATGCCGCCGGCGCGGCGCAGGCCGTCGAAACCGTCCGCCACGGTCGGCTGGCCCCCGATGATGTGGGCCAGGCCGGAGCCGGCGAAGGCCATGATGAGGAAGCCGATGCCGATCCGGTTGTTGCCCCGGCTGTCCGCAGGCTGGCGGAACAGCCGGAAGGCGCAGACAAACAGCATGAGCGGCAGCAGCAGCGACATCCAGCCGAAGGTGCCGTTGACGATTCCGAACACGATGTCCGGGAACCATCCCTTGAACCCCCACCAGGCGAAGGTGGCAACGAACACGCCGAGCGCCAGGTTGAAGAGGGCGGCGCCGTCGCGGCGGTCCTCGGGCGCGAGGGCACTGACGTCGTGGCCGATCCGCCGGATTCCGGCGCCGACCACGTGGGCGATGCCCAGCCAGGCACCGGCCAGCACCCGCACCAGCCATGGCTGGCGGGCCTCAACGACGGCCAGCTGCCGGGTGCGGGCGGTGCCCGCAGCTCCCCGCGGGCGGCTCGTTTTGGATGCAGCAGTGCCGGAGCTCCGGCCTGGAGAGCTGCCTGATTTGCCGCTTGAGTTTCCTCTAGGCGCGGAAGAGGTGCGTGTCGCCATACCCGCCACGGTACCTGAAGCCGGGCCGGAAACCCCGAATTTCCGGGGCTCCGTGAACCATGTTGCATCCGCCGGCACACAAAAACGGCCCTCCCTGCCTGTCCGCAACCCGCGGGTTGCGGACAGGCCGGGAAGGCCGTCGCCGTGCGAAGCGAAGCGGTTACGCCTCCAGGACCACCGGGATGATCAGGGGCTTGCGGCGAAGCTTGCGGTTGACCCAGGTGCCGACGACACGGCGGACAACCTGCTGCAGCTGGTGCGTGGTGTGGTCCGAGCGGTTGAGCACGGCTTCTTCCAGGGCGGCGTTGATCTTCGGGATGATCTCGTCGAACACGGAGTCGTCCTCGGCCACGCCGCGGGCGTGGATCTCGGGCCCGGAGACGACCTTGCCGGTGGCGCGGTGGATCACAGTGATGATGGAGATGAAGCCTTCATCGCCGAGCGTCTGGCGGTCCTTGAGGTCCGCTTCCGTGACTTCGCCGACGCTGGAGCCATCGACATAGACGAAGCCGACCTCGACCTGGCCGACGATGTCTGCCTGGTGGTCCCGGAGGTCAATGACGGTGCCGTTGTCCGCGAGGAGGATGCTTTCCTCGGGGACACCGGAGTCCAGGGCGATCTTGCCGTTGGCGATCAGGTGGCGGGTTTCACCGTGCACCGGCATCGCGTTGAGCGGCTCCAGGATGTTGTAGCAGTACAGCAGCTCGCCGGCGGCGGCGTGACCGGAGACGTGCACCTTGGCGTTGCCCTTGTGGATGACGTCGGCGCCGAGCTTGAGCAGGCCGTTGATGATGCGGAACACGGCGTTCTCGTTGCCCGGGATCAGGCTCGAGGCGAGGATGACGGTGTCGCCCTGGCCGACGACGACTCGGTGGTCACCGTTGGCCATGCGGGACAGGGCTGCCATCGGCTCGCCCTGGGAACCGGTGGACATCAGCACCACGCGGTTGTCCGGGAGGTTGTCGATGTTCTTGATGTCGACCAGGATGCCCGGGGGCACGTCGAGGTAGCCGAGCTTCTCGGCGATGGCCATGTTCCGGACCATGGAGCGGCCGACGAAGGCCACCTTGCGGTTGTGGTTGGCGGCGGCGTCAAGGACCTGCTGGACGCGGTGCACGTGCGAGGAGAAGGACGCGACGATCAGGCGCTTGGAGGCCTGGCCGAAGAGCCGGTCCAGGGTGGGGCCGATTTCCTTCTCGGCGGTGGTGAAGCCCGGCACGTCGGCGTTGGTGGAGTCCGACATGAACAGGTCCACGCCTTCCTCCCCCAGCTTGGCGAAGTGGCGGAGGTCCGTGATCCGGCCGTCGAGCGGCAGCTGGTCCATCTTGAAGTCGCCGGTGTGCAGGACGGTGCCGCCGGAGGTGCGGAGGAACACGGCCAGTGCGTCAGGAATCGAGTGGTTGACGGCCACGAATTCGCACTCGAACGGGCCGAACTTCTGCACCTGGCCCTCGGTGACGGTCTGGGTGACCGGCTTGACCCGGTGTTCCAGCAGCTTCGCCTCGATAAGGGCCAGCGTCAGCCGGGAGCCCACCAGGGGAATGTCGGCGCGCAAGCGCAGCAGGTACGGGATGGCACCGATATGGTCCTCGTGGCCGTGGGTCAGGACGACGGCGACGATGTCCTGGAGGCGGTTCTTGATGTAGGAGAAATCGGGCAGGATCAGGTCGACGCCGGGCTGGGTCTCCTCCGGGAAGAGGACGCCGCAGTCGACGATGAGCAGCTTGCCGTCGATTTCGAAAACAGTCATGTTGCGGCCGATCTCCCCCAGTCCACCGAGCGGAACGATCCGCAGGGTGTCCTTGAGCAGTTTCGGCGGCGTGACAAGGCCGGGAAGGGCGGTTTGGGTCATAATGCACTACTTTCCAGGCGGTTGCCGGACTGGTCTTTACTCGTCAGTTGGAACACCTGATCAGGAAAAGACCATTCCGGCTTCCGCCAAGTCCTCGCGGATGGTTTCGATCCCAGCTTCGTCCGGCTCCACGAGGGGCAAACGGACAACCGAGTTGGGCAGGATTCCCTGCCACTTCAGAACTTGCTTCGCAGCAACAGCACCCTGGATATGGGTCATCACTGCACGGACCACGGGGTCCAGTTCGAAATGTATGGTGCGGGCGGTGGCGAAGTCGCCCGCAAGTGCGGCGTCGATCATGGCGCGGAACCGCCGCGACGCGACGTGAGCGGAGACGCTGACCAGGCCGACGGCGCCGGCGGCCATCCATGGAAGGGTCAGCCCGTCGTCGCCGGAATAGACGTCGAGATCCGTGTTGGCCAGCACCCGGGTGACGGCGGCAAAGTCGGCCTTGGCGTCCTTGAGCGCAACAATGTTCGGGTGGTCCGCCAGCCGGATCATGGTTTCGGGCAGGATCGGCACGCAGGACCGGCCGGGGATGTCGTAGACCATGACGGGCAGATCGGCGGCGTCGGCGATGGCTTCAATGTGGGCCTGGATGCCGGCCTGGCTCGGCTTGTTGTAGTACGGAGTCACGATCAGTTGGCCGTGGGCGCCGGCCTTGGCGGCACGCTTGGCCATCTCGATCGAGTGCGAGGTGTGGTTGGTGCCGGTACCGGCAATAACCTTCGCACGGTCACCGACAGCCTCGACGATGACGCGGAAAAGCTTCTCTTTTTCGTCGTCTTCCAGGGTGGAGGTTTCCCCCGTGGTGCCGGAAATAACGAGGGCGTCGTTGCCGTCGTCGACGAGCCTGGTGGCCAGTTCCGCGGACTGCTTGTAGTCGACTTCACCGTCGGTGGTGAAAGGCGTGACCATGGCGGTCACGAGGGTCCCGAACGTGTAAGAGCGAATATCAGAGTCAGCCATATGAAAAACGTTACCTTGTCTGCGGCAGGTTAGAGCAATGGCGGTGACGTGATGCACGTCAAACGCGGCCGCCCTGGTGTCACTTTACGGGCGTCCGGCAGCGGTCCAACGCGCCGTGCTGCAGGGTCGCCGTCAGCACCTCGGTCCCGGTCGAGGCGGCCTGGCGGATGACGAGCCCGTCCGGGCCCCAGAAGCCGCTCAGCCCGCAGGACGGCCCCAGCGGGGTGGTGCCGCCCAGGTTTGCCAGCACGCCGAACATCCGGTTGTCCATGGCGCGGGCTCCGAGGTGCAGGGCCAGCCGCTGGTCTTCCCCGGCCGTGTAGAGGGCCGAGACGGCGTAGATGTCCGCGCCGGCTTCCGCGGCCGCGCCTGCATGGCCGGGGTGGGCCGCATCGACGCAGATGGCCAGGGCGATCTTCCAGCCGTCAAGATCCAGGACAGCCGGAGCCGTGCCGGCCGTGAACAGTTCTCGTTCCTGCCCGTGCAGCCTCGTTTTGAAGCTCGGTTCGACGTCGCCGGACGGGTGCACCGCGAGCGAGGCCAGGCGGGGCGTTCCGTCGTCATCCCTGAACGCGGCACCGACGACAGCCGTGATGCCGCTACGCCGGCAAATTTCCCGGATGCCGTCCAGCCGCGGATCGTCGTGGACCACCCACTGGAAAGGAGCCGCGAGCACGTCCAGCCGATAGCCCATGAGTGAGAGTTCCGGGAAAATCACCAGACGGGCTCCGTGCGATTCAGCGTCTTCAATCAGGCGGACATGCTCGGGCACATTGGCGGTGAGGCCGCCGTCGAGCGCCTCGTATTGGATGGCGGAGAGCGTCAACGGGCTTATCACCCTGCCATCCTAAGCAGATGACGCAGAGGGGGAATCCCCGGCTGAGGGTGCCGAGCAGTAGCGGGCGACCGCGGCTTCCCGCAGGCCCTCGGCCCAGCCGGCGAGCCGCTGGGCCGCACGGACGTAGTGGAACACTTCGGTTGGCGTCAGCGCGTCGAGGTCGGTCTCGGCGAGCCGGCGCGCAAGTTCGGCCCCGGGCGGCTGCACCGCGAGCGCTGTCCCTTCCTTTTGCCACTGGACGTCTTCGGCCGGTCCGCCGGAAACCAGCTGACGGAAAAGGAAATCAACGACGCCCGGGCTCATGGCCTTGAGGACGCCGGGTCCGCCGGGGCCCGTCTGGCCATTCCCGGCAAGAGCCGGGTCCTTGAGGGTGCCCCGGACCGCGTTCCTGTCGGCACCCCTGTCGCCACTCCTGTCGCCACCACTGGCGGCGTCCCTGGCGTCCCTGGCAGCGTCCCTGACGGCCGAGCCCCGGGCTGCGGGTTCTGATGTGTTGTCCATGGACTCATGGTATTCGAACATATATTCGAATACAAGGTGTGCCCGGGTGATGTGAATATCACCCGGCGGCCGGCACCGGGGACGGCCGCCGCCCGTGCCGGTCATGAGACGATCGGACGATGACCCCGCGCGGAATGGCTACTGCTTCCCGGACCGCCAAAGGCCAATCAGCCGGCGTGCGGCTGGCCGGTATCGACGCCGCCCGCGGGCTGGCGCTGCTGGCGATGATGGCAACCCATGTCCTGCCCACCTTCGCGTCGGATGCGCAGCTCACCCCCACATGGGTCGGGCTCACGTTTTCCGGCCGCGCCTCGGCTCTGTTCGCCGTGCTGGCCGGCGTCGGTTTGGCGTTGTCGACGGGAAAGCAGCGGCCATTGGAAGGCGCGGCCCTCTGGGCGGCCCGCCGCGGCGTTGCCTGCCGCGCCCTGGTGGTGGGCGCCGTCGGACTCTGCCTGGGCGGACTGGAAGTCAACATCGCCATCATTTTGGTCCATTACGCGGTGCTGTTCCTCTGCATCCTGCCGTTCCTCGGACTCGGCATGAAGCGGCTGCTTGTACTCGCGGGCGCCTGGGTCTTCCTCACCCCCGTCCTGGCCTACCTGCTGCGGCCCTGGCTCCTGTCCCCCACGCCTCCCCTGCAGCTGGGACACAATCCCGGCTGGGAGGATCTGTCCACTCCGGGCCGGCTCCTGGGCGACCTCTTCCTGACCGGCTACTACCCGGTGTTCCAGTGGATCGCGTATCTGCTGGTCGGCCTCGCCCTCGGCCGGCTGGCATTGTCGAAGGCCGGCGTGGCGGTCCTGCTGCTGGCAGGAGGCACGGTCGTGGCAATACTCGCCAAGTGGCTGGGCGTTGTCATGATGGAGGACTGGGGCGGCCGGGCTGCGCTCCAGTCACGGCTGGCTGACCCCGGGTACCCGCTCGATAGCCTCTTGCAGGTCAATCTCGCGGGCATCCAGCAGTCCGGCTCCTTGTGGTGGCTGGCGACCAGTTCGCCGCACGCCGGCACGACGCTGGACCTCGTGCACACGTCCGGGGCCGCGGCCGCCGTCATCGGGGCATGCCTCTTGCTGGGCCGCCTCGGCGAATGGGTCGAGCTCGATCTGCTGCTCCCGCTGCGGGGCATCGGGGCCATGACCTTGAGCCTCTACGCTGCCCATATCTGTGTCATGGCCGCCCTCCACGGGCAGCCGCTGCCGCCGGGCTGGATGGTGGAGGGCGTGTACTGGGCCCAGGCCGCCGTCATGCTGGCGGTCGGCGGGATCTTTGCGGCGCTGGCCTGGCGCGGCCCGTTGGAGTGGGCGGCGCATGCCGCCAACCGGCTCGGTCGGTACCAGCCCGCCCGCCTCCGCTAAGTCACAGGCGAAGTCACGGTCAAGACACGGGTCGTAGACGCGTCAGGCGTTCGACGCCCCGGCGCGGAACAGCCGCACGGCGTCGCGCATGGAGGCCCGGGCCCGCTTGCGGTCGCCGGCGGCGTCGTAGGCGCAGCTGAGCCGGAACCAGGAACGCCAGTCCTCCGGGGCCGCTTGGGCCTCGGCACGGTACTTCTGGAATTCCAGGTCTGCGGCCTCGCGGATGATGCGCCCGGCCGGCGTGCGCGGCAGTGTGTCCTCGGGCAGGCCGCCTTCGGCTTCGAGGATTTTCGCGAGCCGCTCCGTGCGGGCACCGAACAGAAGCTCCCGGACCAGGGCCCAGGCCCCGATGGCCGGCAGGATGAGGTAGGCCACGCCGATGGCCTTGGCCACGAGGTTGGCGTCGGACATCAGGAGCACCGAGCGCTGGAAGGACACCACCAGGTAGAAGACGAGCAGCAATGTGACCGCGCCGACCCAGATCTTGGTGCGGTTGGATTTCAGGGTGGTCAGCACATTTGCCACGGCGTTCAGAGTCCCAGGTCCAGGTAGCCGTCGAGGCCCACCGTGAGGCCCGGCTTGGCGCTGACGTTGCGGACGCCGAGCAGCACGCCGGGCATGAAAGAGGCGCGGTCGAAGGAGTCGTGCCGGAAGGTCAGCTGCTCCCCCGGGCCGCCCAGCAAGACCTCCTGGTGCGCGACGAGGCCGCGGAGCCGGACGCTGTGGACCCGGACGCCGTCGACGTCGCAGCCCCGCGCGCCGGCGCGCTCCGTGGTGGTGGCGTCCGGGCTGGCGGCCACCCCGGCAGCGGCACGCTCGGCCGCAATCAGCTGGGCCGTGCGCACAGCCGTCCCGGAGGGGGCGTCCACCTTGTCCGGGTGGTGCAGTTCGATGACTTCAACCGACTCAAAGTACTTGGAGGCCTTGGCCGCGAACGCGGTCGCCAGGACGGAGCCGAGGGCGAAGTTGGGGGCGACCAGGACACCGACGCCTGGCTGCGTGGCGAGGAGCGCCTCGAGCCCGGCCAGGCGGTCCGTGTCCCAGCCGGTAGTGCCGACGACGGCGTGCATGCCGTGCTCGACGGCGAAGCGGACGTTTCCTTCGGTGCTTTCGGGGACGGACAGGTCCACCACGACCCGTGCGCCGGCGTCGACGAGGGTGTCCAGGGGGTCGTTGCGGCCAAGTGCCGCGACGAGCTTCAGGTCGGGTGCGGCTTCCACGGCTTTGACGGCCTCGGCGCCCATGCGCCCGTTGGCGCCCAGGACGGCGACGGCGAGTTGTTCGGTCATGGCATCAACCCTACCGCCGGGGCCGTCGCGTTCCTGAACCGGCGGATTGGGTTACAGACCCGACGGGCCGACAGGCTACCCGCCGGCGCCGACCCATTCGACTGTGCCGTCGGCGAAGAATTGTTCCTTCCAGACCGGAACCTGTTCCTTGATCCGGTCCACGAGCTCGGCGCACACCGCGAAGGCCTGCCCCCGGTGCGCGGCCGAGACAGCGCAGACCAGGGCCGGGTCGCCGATGTCCAGCATGCCGATCCGGTGGGCTGCCCAGATCCGCACCGGCTGGGCCGGGCCATCCGCCCCCGCGGCCGAGTGCTCGGCGGCCAGCTGCGCTACGACGTCGGCCATCACCTGGTGCGCCGTCGGGTGCGCGCTGTAGCTGAGCCGCTCAACAGGCTTGCCGCCGTCGTGGTTCCGGACCACGCCGCTGAAACTCACCACGGCGCCGGCGGTGTCCGACTCGACCGCCGCGATGGCCTGGTCCACGGAGATGGGCTCGGCGCTGAGGACGGCGTGCACGACTTCGAATCCTGATTTAGTGCCCATGGCTGCCTTCCAGCTGGTCGCAGAGGTGTCCGAGGATGGGATCCAGCACGCCCAGGCCGTCCATGACGCCCTGGGGGGACCCGGGAAGATTGATGATGAACGTTTGTCCGGCGGCGCCGGCGTGGCCCCGGCTGAGCATGGCCATAGGCGTCTTGGCCGTGCCGGCGCGTCGGATGCCCTCCATGAGGCCCGGAATTTCGCGGTCCAGAAGGGGAAGGGTCTGTTCCGGCGTGGCGTCGGTGGGGCTGAGGCCCGTGCCGCCGCTCGTGATGATGACGGCGGGCTGCTGGGTCAGGAGCGCCCGGATTGCGGCGCCGACGCTCTCGCCGTCGGGAACCACCAGCGCGGGAAACGGTTCGAAGCCGTGTTCGGTGAGCCAGTCGATGATGACGGGGCCGGTGAGGTCGTCATAGACGCCGGAAGCCGCCCTGGTGGAGGCGATCACGACGCCGGCCTTCCGGCCTGTGGCGTCGCCGTGGCGGTGGGGTTCGGGCATGCTCACAGTGTCCAGTCCCCGCTCTTGCCGCCGCTTTTGGCCAGCACCTTGATGTCGGTCAGGACCGCGTGCTTGTCCACGGCCTTGATCATGTCGTACACGCTCAACGCCGCAATCGACGCCGCGGTGAGTGCTTCCATTTCGACCCCGGTGACGCCGCGGGTCTTGACGGTGGCGAAGACGGTGACCGATTCGGCGTCGAGCTCGAAGTCGACCGTGACCTTCGTGATCGGCAGGGGGTGGCACAACGGGATGAGGTCGGGGGTCTTCTTGGCGGCCATGATGCCGGCCACGCGGGCGACGGCCAGGGCATCGCCTTTGGGCAGGCCGCCCGAGCCAAGGAGGACCAGGACCTCCCGGGTGCTGCGGACGGTCGCGGTGGCCGTCGCCTCCCGGGTCGTTTCCGCCTTGTTGGACACATCCACCATCTGCGCGGAACCATCCTGGCGCAAATGGGTCAGGACTGGCGGGGCCGTTGCCGCGGTTGCTGTCTCGGCGTTCTCTGCTTCGTTCACAGTATCCATACTTCCACTTCGGCGCCCGCGGCGAGCGCCGCTGTTCCGTCAGGCACGTGGACCAGGGCGTTGGAGCGCGCCAGCGCATGGACCAGGTGGGAGCCTGCGCCGCCTTCGAGCCGTACCGTCCCCTCGGACGTCAATGTGCCGCGCCGGACCTGGTGCTTGGCTTGCGGAGACGTCAGCGGCCCGTCCAGCCGGGCCCGTACCACGGTCCGCGGCGCCGGCGACCCGAACAGCTCCGAAAGCACCGGGCGCAGGAACATCTCGAAGGAAACCAGGCAGCTCACCGGGTTACCGGGAAACCCGAGGACCGGAACGCCGTCGAACCTGCCGATTCCCTGCGGGCCGCCGGGCTGCATTGCTACGGCCCCGAAGTCGACGTCGTGTCCGGCCATGGCCTGCCGGACGACCTCGTAGGCGCCCTTGCTGACACCGCCGGTGGTGACGATGAGGTCCACGGCCGGGGCATGCCTGCGCAGCAAGGCTGCAAGCTCCTCGGGCCGGTCGGTGGAGATGCCGGTCCTTGTCACCTGCAGTCCGGCCTGGCGCATCGATGACTCGAGCAGTGTGCCGTTGGAATCGTAGATCTTGCCGGTACCCAGCGGGCTTCCCGGTTCGACGACCTCGTCGCCGGTCGTGACCAGCAGGATCCGGAGGGCGGCATGGACGGGAACCTCGGTGAACCCCAGGGCGGCCAGCAGGCCCAATTGCCCCGGGCCCAGGAACGTTCCGGCGGCGAGCGCCAGCTCCCCCGCGCGGATGTCGCTTCCGGCGTCGCGGACAAAACTTCCCGCCGCGGCGGCAGGCAGCCTGACGGTGGCCGGTTCACCCGGCTCGGGGAAGGCGTCGGGGACTGCTTGCTCAATGGGCACGACGGCGTCGGCTCCCGGCGGCATCATCGCACCGGTCATGATGGGGGCGGCGGTGCGGGGTTCGAGGTCCGGCGGTGCGGCACCGGCGGGGACGGGCGCGACGACGCTGAGCTCCGTGCCGCCGTCGGGTACGTCCGCGCTGCGGATCGCGAAGCCGTCCATCTGGGAGTTCGCGAACGGGGGCAGGTCCAGCGGGGCCAGGATGTCGGCCGCGAGCCCGCGGCCCAGGGCATCCAGGAGCGGGAGCCGCTCGATCCGCTCCGGGGTGCGGAGCGGGGCCAGGAGGGCAAGCACCTTCCCGCGGTGGGCTTCGACGGTGACGTGCCGTGTCGGGGTGCGGTGCATGAGGCGGTGACCTTTGGCTCGGCTGGCTACTTCACGTCAACTGTAACCGTGTGAAAGCCGGTGGCTCCGCTGGGTGCCACCGGGGCGCGGTCTTCCACTTGCGGGACGCCGTCGAGGTCCGTGGCGCGGACCTGGATTTCGTATTTTCCCGCGGTCAGCGGCAGTGCCAGCTTCCACTGATACCAGGTGTCCTTCGAGATGCCGGGCGCCAGCTCGGCGTCCTGCCAGGCGCCGCGGTTGACCCGCAGTTCCACCTTCCCGATGCCCGTGTGCTGGGACCAGGCGACGCCGCCGAACGCCACCGTCCCGGCCGTCACGCTGCGGCCGGCCCCGGGCACGTCGATTCGGGAGGACGTCTTGATGGGTCCGCGTTCGGACCAGCCCCGTGGTGTCCAGTAGCCGGCGTCATCGGCGAAGCGCGTCACCTTCAGCTCCGTCACCCACTTGGTCGCCGAGACATAGCCGTAGAGTCCGGGCACGATCAGCCGGACGGGAAACCCGTGCTCGAGCGGCAGCGGCTCGCCGTTCATGCCCACCACGAGCAGGGCGTCGCGGCTGTCCGTGAGGGCCTCCAGCGGTGTGCCCGCTGTGAAGCCGTCCGTGCTGCGGGACAGGACCATGTCCGCCCCGGGCTTTGGACCAGCCATGGCCAGGAGTTCCCGGACCGGCCAGCCGAGCCAGCGGGCGTTGCCGATCAGGTCCCCGCCCACCTCGTTGGAGACGCAGGCGATGGTCATATGCCGTTCCGTCATCGGTTTGGCGAGCAGGGCGGGGAAGTCGAGCTCCACTTCCCGTTCCACAAGGCCCGTCACTTTGAGTGTCCACTGATCCGGATCCACGAGCGGCACGCGCAGCGCGGTGTCGATCCGGTAGAAGTCCTTGTTGGGGGTGACGAGCGGGCCAAGGCCGTCCAGCCGGATCTCGGCCCCCGCCGGGACCGGCGGCGCGGGCGAGGCCGCCGCGGGGAGCGCCAGTTTGCTCCGTACCTCACTGACGACGGCGGCTGCCCCCCTGAGCGTTGAGGCGAACACCCCGGCCACGGCCGCGGCCGCCGCCGTTCCGCCGAGCGCCTGCAGAAAGCGGCGCCGGCCGGGTTCGGACGGGGCTTGGGGCTCCGCCGGTTGGGGCTGGACCGTCAGGAGCTGCCACTCCCCCAGCCGCCGTATCAACCAGCGCAACAGTGTCATGCCCACAAGCGCGACAAGCACGGGGACGGGGATGGCATTTGCAGTCAGCTCGGCCCGGGTCAGCACGGCCACGAGGCCCACAGCGCCGAACACGGCAATGACCGCCACTCCCGCGAAGCGGCGGCGGACTTCGAGGGCTCCGGACAGGGCCGCCAGCGCGGCGATGACCAGCGCCATGCCGCCCAGCAGCGCCAGCTTGTCCGCCGTGCCGAAAACCGAGATCACCCATTCCTTGACGCCGGGCGGGACTGCGTCGATCACGGCGCCCCCGACGGCAGTGACGGGCGATACGGCCGGGCTGACCAGTCCCGCGGCGAGTTCACCCAGCACCACCGCGGCACCGACAGCGACGAGTCCGGCAGCTGCGGCCCACCAGGTCGCGCCCCGGTTGTCGCTGGCGGCCTTTACCGGTGGAATCTGGGTTGTGTTCACGCTTCCAGCATAGGTTCGGGACCGGGTTCCGGCACGGCTCCCTGGGCCGGGCCGGACCGGGAGCGGGCCGGGGGATGCCGGGGGGAACAGGCCGAGTGGCCGTTTCCCGCGGACCGGCGGGGATCCCTGCCTCGACAGGCGTGATGCTTGCCCTGAACTGGCGTAGCCTGACTTTATGACAGTTCAACTGGGCATGCCCCAGCCTCGTGGACAGGGTGACCCTGGTGCGGCCGCCTCCGGGACACCAGAGCTGACCGGGCGCCCGGCCGGCATGCCTGCCGGGCTCGTGGACCGCTACGGCCGCCGCGCCACGGACATGCGGCTCTCCCTCACCGACAAGTGCAATCTGCGTTGCACCTATTGCATGCCGGCCGAGGGCCTGGAGTGGCTGGCCAAGCAGGCGGTCATGTCCGCGGAGGAGATCGTCCGGATCGTGCGGATCGGCGTCGACACGCTCGGCGTGCGGGAACTGCGGCTGACCGGCGGAGAGCCCCTGGTGCGGGCGGACCTGCTGCAGATCATCGCCGCGCTCCGCCAGGCCCACCCCGACCTGCCGATCTCGATGACCACCAACGCCGTCGGCCTGGACAAGAAGGCCGCCGGACTCAAAGCCGCGGGACTGACCAGAATCAACGTCTCGCTGGACTCCCTGCATGAAGAAACCTTTGCCAAGCTGACCCGCCGGCCCTTCCTGGACAAGGTCCTGGCCGGTGTGGACGCGGCCTGGGCTGCCGGCCTGGGCCCCGTCAAACTCAACGCTGTACTCATGCGCGGGATCAACGACGCCGAGTCCCCGGCCCTCCTGGCCTGGGCCCTGGACCGCGGGTATGAGCTGCGTTTCATCGAGCAGATGCCGCTCGACGCCGACCACGGCTGGACCCGCCGGAACATGATCACCGCCGCGGAGATCCGCGAGCTGCTCTCCACGGACTATGTCCTCAGTTCCGATCCCCGGGCCCGCGACGGCGCCCCGGCGGAACGCTTCGAGGTCCGTGCCCGGATCCCCGGCACCGGCGAGGCCACCGGGCCGGTGCTGGGCACCGTGGGCATCATCGCCTCCGTCACGGAGCCGTTCTGCTCGGACTGCCGCCGCACCCGCATCACGGCCGAGGGGAAGATCATGAGCTGCCTGTTCTCCCGCGAGGAAGTGGACCTGCTCGGGCTCCTGCGCGAAGGCGCCAGCGACGAACAGCTCGCCGAACGCTGGCAGGACGCCATGTGGATCAAGCCCAAGGCGCACGGCATGGACCACGTCGGCCTGGACGCCCCGGACTTCGTCCAGCCGGACCGCAGCATGAGCGCTATCGGAGGCTGATTTCCCGTGCACGTACGTTATTTCGCTGCGGCGCGCGCTGCCGCGGGCGTGGAAGAAGAACACTTCGATCTCCCCGACGGCGCCACCGTCGCCTCGGCGCTGGCGGCCATGCTCGCAGTGGAACGCCCGGAGCCGCCGGCGGGAACACCGCCGCTCGCCCGCATCCTCTCCAGGTCCAGCTTTCTGCTCAACGAGGTGGCGGTGCGGCATCACTCAGTCGCCCTGAAGACGGACGACGTCGTGGATGTCCTGCCGCCGTTCGCCGGCGGCTGAGCACCTGTCCGGCAGCGGGCGTCCTAACTCAGGCGCGGACTGCGCCGCCCTCGGGGAGGCGCCGGCAGACCGACCTCATGAAGGGGGTGAACTCGACCGCCTGGCCGAGCCGGAGGCCGGCCGCGTGCGTCAGCACGCCGTCGTCCACCCGAAAAGTGTGCCTGGAGGTGCCCCGGTCGCTGCGCCGCTCCATGGTGAGGGTGCCGTCCTGCCAGCTGGCACGCGCGGGCGCTTCCGGGGGCAGGCCCATGCTGTTGACGTGGTACCAGAGGGTGTCCGGATGGTCGGGGTCCATGGTGAAGACGCCGTGGCCCTCGGAGCGGGTGCCGTCGGCCTCCGTGTGCCGGTAGCTGTGGGTGACGGCCAGCCCGGCGGCTGCCCGGGCGAAAGTCAGCTCGGCGTCGGCAGCACGCGCCGGGCCCCAGGGAGTGGCCTCCCAGTGCGTGGTTCCGGTCCAATGACCCAGGAGCGCCTCAAGCGCCTCGTGTGCGCTGCCCGCCAGTGGCCGGTCCATGGTTCCTCCCGAGTGACCCCGCCCCCATCATCACGCGGGGCACCGGCCATGTAAAGGTGCGCCGGCCGGTCACAGGGGGTGCCGGCGGCCTCAAGGCACGGGGGAAGCTCAGAGCCCGAAGGTCTCGGTTTCCTCGAACGGGCCGACCACCGTGACGGTCCGCGGTGCGGCCGCAAGCTCGCGGGCCAGAACCTGGACCTCGGCCGAGGTCACGGCCTTGATCAGCCGCAGCGTCTCGTCGATGTCCTGATACTCGCCGGAGACCAGCTCCGCGCGGCCCAGCCTGGACATCCGGGACCCCGTGTCCTCGAGCGCCAGCACGATTCCGCCGCAGAGCTGTCCGACGGCCTTGCGGAGCTCGTCGTCGGAAATGCCGCCCTCGGCCAGCTTGTCCAGTTCCGCGCCGAGGAGGTCAACAACCTGCCGGACTTTCGACGGCGTGCAGCCGGCGTACATGCCGAAGTAGCCCGCATCAGCGTAGGAGGAGGCGAAGGAGTAGGTCGAGTAGACGAGACCGCGCTTCTCGCGGACCTCCTGGAACAGCCGCGAGGACATGCCCCCGCCGAGGACCGCGTTGAGCACGCTCATGACGAAGCGGCGGTCATCCGTAGCGACCAGCGAGGGGCAACCCATGATGATGTTGGCCTGTTCCACCGGCCGCTTGACCACGTGAAGACCGGCCGTGCCTGTGATGTCGGCACGTTCGGTGGGGCGGCGCTGCACCGGCGTCGCGGCCGGGTCAAGGCTCCAGCCGGCCGCGTGGAGGGCGTCCACCACGAGGGAGCAGACGACGTCGTGGTCCAGTCCGCCGGCGGCGGTGATGACGAGCTCATCCGGCCGGTAGTAGCGGCGGTAGTGGTCCCAGACGGAGTCCCGGGCGACAGCGCGGATGGCATCCGGCGTGCCGCCGATCGGACGTCCCAGCGGGTGGGTGCCCAGCACTGCGGCCACGAAGTGCTCATGCGCGACGTCGGTGGGATCGTCGCTGTCCATCGCGATCTCCTCGAGGATGACATCGCGCTCCTGCTCCATCTCCTGCGAATCCAGGACGGCGCCGGTGATCATGTCCGCGATGACGTCGATCGCCATCGGCAGGTCGGTGTCGAGCACGCGGGCGAAGTAGCAGGTGCTTTCCTTCGCGGTGGCGGCGTTGGATTCCCCGCCGACCTCGTCGAAGGCCGAGGCGATCTCCAAAGCCGTGCGGCGCTTCGTGCCTTTGAACAAGAGGTGCTCCAGGAAATGCGTGGAGCCGTGCTGGCCGGGGGCCTCGTCGCGGGAGCCGACTCCGACCCAGAAGCCGATGGTGGCCGACCGCTGGCCGGGCATCGCCTCGGTCAGCACACGGACGCCGCCGGGCAGCACCGAGCGGCGCACCACCGGACCGCCGTCGGCGCCGTGGATCAGGGTGTCAGCGTGCTGGTTCTGCTCTAGCGGCAGGGGGACGACAGTCATCAAGGCCTTTCAGGGAAAACGTGCCAAATCTGCCTGCAATCGTACCAGCGGGTTAACGCCAGCGGGGCCGGTGGAGTGATCCACCGGCCCCGCTGCTTGGTTCAGGAAACGCTACTCTGCGGACTCCACGGAGACCTCAGCGTTGTCGGCGTCCCCGGAGCCTGCCTCGTCAGCCACGACGGGCGACAGGGAGAGCTTGCCGCGGTCATCGATCTTGGTGATTTCCACCTGGATCTTCTGGCCCACGGAGACGACGTCCTCGACGTTGTCAACGCGCTTGCCGCCGGCGATCTTGCGCAGCTCGGAGATGTGCAGCAGACCGTCCTTGCCCGGGGTCAGGGAAACAAAGGCGCCGAAGGTCGTGGTCTTGACGACCGTGCCCAGGTAGCGCTCGCCGATTTCCGGGATCTGCGGGTTGGCGATGGCGTTGATCGCGGACCGTGCTGCGTCGGCAGACGGGCCGTTCGTCGCGCCGATGTAGACAGTGCCGTCGTCCTCGATCGAGATGTCGGCTCCGGTGTCTTCCTGGATCTGGTTGATCATCTTGCCCTTCGGGCCGATGACCTCGCCGATCTTGTCTACCGGGATCTTGACCGCGATGACGCGCGGCGCGAACTCGGAGAGCTCGTCCGGGGTGTCGATCGCGGAGTTCAGTACATCCAGGATGTGCAGGCGGGCTTCGCGGGCCTGCTTCAGGGCGGCTGCCAGGACCGAGGCCGGGATGCCGTCGAGCTTGGTGTCCAGCTGGATGGCCGTGACGAACTCGGCGGTACCGGCAACCTTGAAGTCCATGTCGCCGAAGGCATCTTCGGCGCCGAGGATGTCGGTCAGCGCGGCGTAGCGGGTCTGGCCGTCAACCTGGTCGGAGACCAGGCCCATGGCGATACCGGCAACGGCGGCCTTCAGCGGCACACCTGCATTGAGCAGGGACAGCGTGGAGGCGCAGACGGAACCCATCGACGTCGAACCGTTGGAGCTGAGAGCCTCAGACACCTGGCGGATGGCGTAGGGGAATTCCTCGCGGGAGGGCAGCACCGGCATGATGGCGCGCTCTGCGAGGGCACCGTGGCCAATTTCGCGGCGCTTCGGGGAACCGACGCGGCCGGTCTCGCCTGTGGAGTACGGCGGGAAGTTGTAGTTGTGCATGTAGCGCTTGCGCGTCACGGGAGACAGCGAGTCGATCTGCTGTTCCATCTTGAGCATGTTCAGCGTGGTGACACCCATGATCTGGGTCTCGCCGCGCTCGAAGATGGCCGAGCCGTGGACGCGGGGCAGGACCTCAACCTCGGCGGTGAGCTGGCGGATGTCCGTCAGGCCGCGGCCGTCGATGCGGATCTGGTCCGTGAGGATGCGCTGGCGCACGACGTGCTTGGTGACGGAGCGGAAGGCTGCGGACAGCTCCTTTTCGCGGCCTTCGAACTGGCCGGCCAGGGAAGAGGTGACCTCGTCCTTGAGCTCGTCGGACGCTGTGTCGCGTTCCTGCTTGTCGGCGATCTGGAAGACAGCGGCCAGCTTCTCGGCCGCAGCGGACTCGACAGCGGCGTAGACATCGTTCTGGTAGTCCAGGAAGACGGGGAACTCGACGGTCGGCTTGGCGGCGCGGGCCGCTAGGTCGGACTGGGCTTCGCAAAGGGCCTTGATGAACGGCTTGGCAGCTTCGAGGCCTTCGGAGACAACCTCTTCGGTCGGGGCGGTGGCGCCCTGTTCCTTGATGAGGTTCCAGGAGTTGTCGGTGGCTTCGGCTTCAACCATCATGATGGCGACGTCGTCATTCTTAACGCGGCCGGCAACGACCATGTTGAAGACGGCGTTCTCAAGCTGGGAGTGCTTCGGGAACGCAACCCACTGCGAGCCGTGCTCGTCGGCGACGAGGGCAACGCGGACGCCGCCGATCGGGCCGGAGAACGGCAGGCCGGAGAGCTGGGTGGACATCGAGGACGCGTTGATCGCGACGACGTCGTAGAGCTCGTCCGGGTTGATGGAGAGCACGGTGACGACGATCTGGACCTCGTTGCGCAGGCCCTTGACGAAGGCGGGGCGCAGCGGGCGGTCCATCAGGCGGCAGGCCAGGATGGCTTCCGTGGAGGGGCGGCCTTCGCGGCGGAAGAATGAGCCCGGGATGCGGCCGGCGGCGTACATGCGCTCTTCGACGTCGACGGTCAGCGGGAAGAAGTCGAAACCTTCACGCGGGTGCTTGCCGGCGGTGGTAGCGGACAGCAGCGCGGTCTCTTCGTCGATGTAGACCATCGCTGCGCCGGCTGCCTGCTTGGCAAGGCGGCCGGTTTCAAAGCGGATTACACGCTTGCCGAAGCGGCCATTGTCAATGACTGCTTCTGAGAACTGGATTTCGGGACCCTCCATAGAGAGTCACCTCCGTTTCATGGTTCACGGAGCCCAGCCGCATCAACCCAGTCCAGCATCTGTCGACTGGACTGCACTGCACCCGGTCATCGATCGAGACCCACGGGCTAAGGCTTCACTCTTTGAAGCCGTTCCCGGAAGTCACTACCGAAGACCGCGAATGCGTGATGCGGTTGATCCTCCTGTTGAGTTTTTGTTTGAAGAAGGCGGCCCTTTCCGTTCCGGAAGGGCCGCCCCTTAAAGCTGACTAGCGGCGCAGGCCGAGACGCTCGATGAGCTTACGGTAGCGGGTGATGTCAGTGTTCTTGAGGTAGGTCAGCATGCGCTTGCGACGACCGACCATGGCCAGCAGACCGCGCTGGGTGTGGTAATCGTGCTTGTGCACCTTCATGTGCTCAGTGAGATCCTTGATCCGCTGAGTCAGGACTGCAACCTGGACCTCCGGCGAACCGGTGTCGCCCTCGGACGTTGCGAAATCCTGAATGATGGACGTCTTTACAGCGGCTTCAAGTGCCACAATAACTCCTAGAGATGTGCCGTGAGGCCCGAATCAGTAACTCACTGCCGGGGTTGCTGCGCCGGAGATCCTCCTCCGAAGAGAGGGTTGCCCGTACACAACAAGAGCCAGCCGCCACGGACTGCAGCCGGATCCAACGTTTAGTTTACCGGCTTGCCGCCAATGTTGTCGAAACCGCCGGCCGCTTCGCCCTCCAGCCGTTCCCGGATGGCTGCGACGCCGCGGTACAGCTCGGTGAAAGACGTGCTCAGCGGCGACAGCCCGATCCGGATGCCCTGCGGCGCCCTGAAATCGGGGATGACGTCCTGCTCCCACAGGGCTGCGGTCATTTCCCGGAAGGCGGGGTGGTCCACGGTGATGTGGCTGCCACGCAGTTCGGGGTCCCGCGGCGTCCCGAGGGTGACGCCCGCCGGGGCGAGCCACGCGTCGTGCAGCTCGACGGCGAACGCCGTCAGCAGCCGCGACTTCTCCCGGACCGCGGCCATGCCGGTTTCTTCCAGCAGGTCCAGGGTGCCGCGCATGGCGAGCATGCCGAAGATCGCCGGGGTTCCGCTCAGGAAGCCGCGGATACCGGACGCCGGTTCGTAGCCCGGGCCCATCTCGAAGGCGTCCTTGCGGCCCATCCAGCCCCAGATCGGCTGCTGCAGCCCGGGCAGGTGCCGGGCGTTGACGTAGGCGAACGCGGGCGAGCCCGGGCCCCCGTTCAGGTACTTGTAGGTGCAGCCGGCGGCGAAGTCGGCGTCCGCCGCGTCCAGGGCGATCTCCACGGAACCGGCGGAGTGGCACAGGTCCCACACGACGAGCGCTCCGGCGTCGTGCACGGCGGCCGTGATCCCGGGCAGGTCGGCAAGGAAGCCGGAGCGGTAGGCGATCTGGCTCAGGACGACGACGGCGGTGGCGGCCCCTGTTGCGGCCCGCACCTGCTCGACGGTCACGCCGGAGGCGGGATCGGCGTCGATCCAGCGCAGCGTCAGGTTCTCCTCGCGCGCGATGCCCTCGATGAGGTAGCGGTCCGTGGGGAAATTGTCCGTGTCCAGCACGATTTCGGTGCGGGCCGGGTCAGTGACGGCGGCCAACGCGGCCCGGATCAGCTTATAAAGCACCACCGTGGTGGAGTCGGCGATGATGGTCTGTCCCGGGGCGGCGCCGAGGACAACACGGCCCAATTGGTCACCGATGGCCTGCGGCAGTTCCAGCCATTCCTCGTCCCAGCCGCGGATCAGCCGGCCGCCCCAGCTCTCCTGGATGAAGGTGCCTACGTCCGTGACCGTGCGCTTGAGCGGGCGGCCCAGGGAGTTGCCATCAAGGTAGGACAGCGCCGTGTCGGTGCCGATGAAGTGATTGCGGTACGCGGCGAGCGGGTCGGTGGCGTCGAGGTCCTGGGCCTGCTGCCACAAGAGGTCCGTTGCCAGGGTGCCGGCGCCGATGCTCACTGGCCGATCTCCGTGCGCACGGCGAAGAGTTCAGGGAAGAACGTCAGCTCGAGGGCCTTCTGCAGGAACGCGGCGCCGCTGGAACCGCCGGTGCCGGACTTCATGCCGATGGTGCGCTGGACGGTCCGCAGGTGCCGGAAGCGCCAAAGCTGGAAATTGTCTTCAAGGTCCACGAGTTCCTCGCAGGCCTCGTAGGCGCCCCAGTTGTCGGCGGCGTTTTCATAGATGTACTTGAACACCGGGACGAGCTCGGCGCAGAACTCGTGCGCGTTGGACACGTCGCGTTCCAGCAGGGAGGTGGGGATGTCGAAGCCCTGGCGGTTGAGGTAGGCCAGGAAGTCGTCGTAGATGCTCGGCGCTTCGAGGAGCTGGCTCAGCATCCCGTGGGCCTCGGGATCGGCTTCGAACACCGGCAGCATCTTGGCGTTCTTGTTGCCCAGGAGGAACTCGACCGCGCGGTACTGGCTGGACTGGAACCCGGACGAGTTGCCCAGGAAGCCACGGAACTGGGAGTACTCGGTGGGGGTGAGCGTGGCCAGCACGGACCACTGCTCGGTGAGCGTCTTCTGGATGTGCTTGACCCGGGCGATTGCCTTCAGGGCCGAGCCCAGGTCGTCGGAGCGCAGCCAGGCCGCAGCGCTCCGGAGCTCGTGCAGCACCAGCTTCAGCCACAGCTCCGTAGTCTGGTGCTGGATGATGAACAGCATTTCGTCGTGGTGCTCGGGGGTGCTGACGGGCTGCTGTGCGCTGAGCAGGGTGGGCAACTGCAGGTAGGACGCATAGCTCATCCGGGAACTAAAGTCGCGGACAATCTCCCTGTCCAGCTCCCTCGTGTTTTTTTCAATGGTCACGTCTCTTGCCTTCCTTGCCAAGTGGCTGTGAATTAACGCGCGGACCGGCCGGTGTCGGCGGCCCGATCCCGCCTGGCGGCCCGGTGCCCGGAGCCGGGCCGGAAATCAGTGCGCAAACAGGATGTCGTGGGCCTGGACGACGTCCAGGCGCATCTGGTCTACCAATGCTTCAGGGCCACGGTACGCCACCATGCCGCGCAGCCTCGAGACAAACTCCACCACTACTGTCTGGCCGTACAGATCGAAGTCGTCCGGGGATTCTTCCGGACGGTCGATCACATGGGCCTCCACCTGGCGGCTGACGCCATCGAACGTGGGGTTGGACCCGACGGAGATAGCGGCGGGCCAGCGGGTGCCGGCCTGGTCCACGAGCCAGCCGGCGTAGATGCCGTCCGCGGGAATGTAGCCGCTCGCCGCGGACGAAAGGTTGGCTGTGGGGAAGCCCAGGTCGCGGCCGCGGGCGGCGCCGTGCACGACTTCGCCGCGCATCCGATGCGGGCGGCCCAGGACGGCGGCAGCCGTGGCGACGTCGCCCGCCCGCAAAGCCTCGCGCACCCAGGTGGACGAGCAGCGGCGGTCAGCGCCGGCGTCGTCGTGGATGGGGAAGCCCTCGGACCCGAACTCGCTGATGACCAGGACTTCGAAGCCGAGTTTCTCCCCCAGGTCCTTCATCGTGGACAGGTCGCCGGAATTGCCGCGACCGAAGCGGGCGTCGTGGCCGATCACCACATGGCTGGCTTTGAGGCTGCCGACCAGGACCGTGGCGACGAACTCTTCCGGGGTGAGACTGGCGAGTTCCAGGGAGTACTTCATCACCAGAACGGCGTCGAGTCCGAGTTCACCGAGGGCCACCAGTTTGTCCTCCAGCCCCATGATCAGTTCAGGGGCGGATTCCGGGCGGTGGACCTGCGCGGGGTGGGGGTCGAAAGTGATCGCGACGGCGCGGGCGTGGTTTTGGCGGGCCGTGCGGATGAGCTGCGAGAGCACCTGCTGGTGCCCGCGGTGCACGCCGTCGAAGTTGCCGAATGTGACAACGGAAGGACCAAAGTCCGCCGGGACTTCGGACGGATCGTTCCAGATGTGGACCATCAACCTCGCCTTTTGCTACCTGCCATGAGCTCTCCCGGAGCAGCGGTGGCGGCTCCGGAACTCTCTTAGATTACCTGCAAACACCTGCGGTCCCCGACGGCCGGGGCCGGCCGCCCGGTCTCTGTTGCGCGCGCTGGTAGGGTCATTCCATCGATGCCGGACACCGGCCACGCGCAATGGTGGGGGACATTATCTTGGGACACATCCGCATTTCACAACGCCTTGCCGCTGCGTGCCTGGTTCTCGCGGCGGGAGTGCCATTGAGCGGTTGCGGCGGCCAGGCAGCCGCAGCAACGGTTACCGCGGGGGCCTCGGGTGCCGCATCGCCGGGGCCGGTTTCCGCGCCGGCCACTGTCGTCGGCGGCTATGAGGGCTGGTGGAACGCCACGCCCGCTTCGGGCGACACGGCGGGGCTGCCCCAGGAAAATGTAGCGGTCAACACCCGGACGAACACCGTGGTGGATGCCTTCAACCGGAAGATCAACGAGGCCGGCCGCCCGACGCAGCTCGCCGATGTTCCGTACACGGTTGTCCCTGATCCCGCATGGCCGCCGGATTCCGTGATCATCATCGATACCGCGACGAACAAGGTCATCGAGAGCTTCCGCGTGGACGTCAACGGGAATCCACTGCGCTAGCCTGCTTCGGCTCCCCGGCCGCGATTGTCAGTCACGTCACGGAGCGAGCCAAGCGGTGAATACGCCAGTGCAGCAGGACCGCGGCCAGGATCAGCGGGAGGTGGATCGCCGGCAGGTTCCGCGCGAACCACTTCGGCAGGTAGATGTCCGTCACCGAGCCCGTGCTGTCGCCGAGGCCCCTGGCCACTGCGGTCAGCGGGCAATGGAATCCGTTGGCCGCGAACACCAGCGTCTCGCCCGCAACAACGCCGGCAGCAAGTCCGGTCCGTCGGTCGCTTCGGCCCCGGACTCCGGTGTACAGGACGTAGAGCATGCAGGCCTCGATCGTGAACCAGGCGGCCGTGTGAAATGACTTCACGGCGCGAAGCAGAATTGGGCGCTCGGTCATGGCATCCACAGTAGGCGAAGCCTGCAGCAGCGGGTTCAGAGGCTTTTGGCCCGTCCGGTGCCCGGCGTCAGCCCGGCGTTAGCCCGTCCCAGTGCCCAGGGTCTGGACCGTACCGCCGCCTGCGGTTATTTTCAGTAGGTGCGCAAGCTGATGGTGTCTGCCGTGGTCGGGCTGCTGGTGTGCGTCCTGACGACGGCCTGCGGCTTGCTGCCTCAACCGCGATCCGAAGCGTGCGTCGACTGGATCCACTTTGAGACACCCCAGGACCAGTTCAAAGAAGCCTCACTGGTGGTCGTGGGGACCCCCGTAGGCAGGGACGGCGAAACCAGCATTTACGGGTACCAGGTCCAAATCCACCTCGTGGACATCGAATCGGTCTACAAGGGCAATCCGGAACCCGGGCCGCTCCGCGTCGCGTCGATGCCTCTGACCTGCACCGGGGGCATTTCCTATCCGGAAGGCGACCCCCTGGACGGGCATCGGCGGATGTTGATCTATGCCACCAGGCAGAACGGCTACTGGTTCACCATGACGCCGGCCCAGGGCGCTGTTTCCTTTGAGCAGGACGAGAAACTCCCGTTCCGCATCGGCTAAGGCCCCCCTTGCTGCCTATGCGGCCCACCATCATTCCAAGCGGAAGTAGCGGTTCCTCCGTGGCACCTGGCGCGGGTCCACGTGCGGCGGCGGGATGAACCACGGAAGGCCGCTTCGCATCTGGATAGTCCACCGTTCCTTGTGGATCAGATGGTGGTGATAGGAGCAGAGAAGAGTCCCGTTGCCCGCGCCCGTCGTCCCGCCGCGGGACCAGTAGTTGATGTGGTGGGCTTCGCACCACGGCGCAGGCATGGTGCACTGCGGAAAAGCGCAGCCCTGGTCCCGCGCTGTGATGGCCTTGCGGATATGCGGTGGGAACACCCTCGAGGCGCGGCCGATATCCAGGACCCGGCCCTCCCCACCGAGAAGAACGGGAATGACATCCGCATCACAGGCGATCTTCCGGACCGTCGAGGCAGTAACCGGGCCTGTGAACATCAGGGTCCCGGTGTTGGACGCGCCGGCGCCCGGCCCGTTGCCCCGTCCTCCTAGCCGTTCGAAGAGATCCCGGTGGTCGATGGTGACCATGACCTGCGGGCGGAGCCCGCCTGCGGCGGGCAGTCCGCCCGCAGCAAGGGCTGCCTTGCAGGCACCAACCAGGCCGTCAAGGAGTCTTTGTGGCCGCGACCGCTGGTCGAGCCCCTCCGCAGCGGCTTCGCCGTCGCTCGTGGCATCCGCGCCGTCGCTGCCGTTCGCGGGGCCCGCCTGAGGACCCGCTGCCGGGCCGGTGCGCGGATTAGTGCCAATGTTCATGACGGTGGCAAGGTGCTCGAACTGGTCCGTCGTGGCGAAGATCTCCACATGCTGCAGGCCTCGCCGGGGCCGCCGGACGAAGGCGCCCTGGCGCCGGCGCAGTTCTGTCTCATCAGGTTCGGCGCCATCCTGGTCCAGGGCATCGCTCCAGCGGCGGGCGACCCGGGTGAGGAAGTCTTGATCGTTCTCTGCAGCCGTAACGGTCAGTGCGTGCTCCATGCGGGCCGCCGTTTCCGGCGGACATACACTGCGGACCCGGTCCAGTGCCAGCGTGATGATCGTCGCGGCCCGCGAGGCAACCGTTCCGGCAGCCACTGCTGCGGCGAGCTCTTCCCGAACCTCGGGCAGCAACTGGCCCGCGATGCCGGTGCGGGGCAGCACGTCGGCGGCGAGGGACAGCCGGCGACGGGCCTCCGAAACACTGATCCGCAGCCGTGCCCGCAGGAACTCGGCGGGGCTCCGGTACCCGTCGTCCAGACACTCCGACACCGCTCCGGGCCCGTCCGCCGGGGCCGGCGGAATGGCTTCGTCTGTATTCCAACCGGTTAGCCATCCTGCTGGCGCGCCGGGTCCGGCTCCGCTCCCGGCCGATTGTGCCGCTGCCCGGCTCCGGGTGCGGGCGACCGCCCCGGCCGCAACGAGCTGCAGGTAGTCGGCCATGCGGGACAGCTGCTCCGCGCGGTCGGCGAAGTCCGATGCTTCTTTCACTCCATACAGCGCGGTATCAGTCATTGCCGTCCGGGTTGCAGAGCGCAGCAGTGCAAGCGCCCTATCCAGAGCACAGTCCACCTCATCCGTCACGTGTGGAACGGGAGTCGGCCGGGGCATTCCAGGAAGGATCCCGGCGCCAGACCGGGTGGCCTGTACCGGGACGAAATCTCCGTTGGATTCCATGCCTCCACGCTAGCGAGGGGCTATGACAGAAATGATGGTATTGGCTCTGTTGCGGTGTGGCTTTGGCTATGTGCTCTGATGGAACCAATCATGGTCGTGCGTCTGAGGAAGTTGGAAAATTGTTTGCAGAGTCGGTCTGCGTGGCCCGGGATGGTTTCCGTCGATGACCGTGCCCACACTGGTCCTGCATGGGGAGGACGACCTGATGACTCCGGCAGGGAACGCCCGGCTAATCGCTGACCGGATTCCAGATGCACGGCTGCATGTTTATCCCCGAAGCAGGCATGGATTCTTCGAGGAACTCTCGGCCCAGGTCACCCCGGCAGTGATCGAATTCTTCAAGGAATCTTCCACGGACATGTCCGCAACCTCGCCCGCCGGGTCACATTTCGGCCCTCGCTAGCACGGTGCGTGGGAAACTAAGGGCATGGACAGCACTGTTGCCCCGACATCCAGCCCGGCTGGCCCCCAGGCCGCGCGGCCCGGCGAAGCTCCAGCAGGACCCTTGTCGGGCGAGCCACGCAGGCCTTTCGGACCCCGTGATCCCGGCGACGCCTGGGTCGAGGGCGACCGCGGCCGGTTCTGGGGACGGTTCGGTTCGGCTGGCCTCCTCGTCCACGACGCCGCCAAAGGCGTCCTCCTCCAGCACCGCGCCCTCTGGAGCGACCAGGGCGGAACCTGGGGCCTCCCCGGCGGGGCGCTGCATCAGGGCGAAGAGCCGGTCAATGGGGCGCTCCGGGAGGCCCGCGAAGAAGCGGCCGTTCCGCCGGAGAACGTGCGCGTCCTGTTCACGTCGGTCTTCGACGTCGGCTACTGGCGCTACACCACCGTGGCCGTTGAAGCCGTTGAACCGTTTGATGCTTCCATCAGCGATCCGGAGAGCCTCGAACTCGCGTGGATCCCGGTTGAGCGGGTCAGCGAGAAGGAGCTGCATCCCGGCTTCGCCGCGGCGTGGCCGGAGCTGCGCCGCCGGCTTGCAATGCATCGGGAACCAGGCCGCTGAGCCTCCCGACAGAGGCCGGGCCGGGCCTCAACGCCGAACGCGTTGCCGCCGCTCCGGCGCGTGGTCGCCAGGTGCGACTCCGCCTAGCTGTACTAGCCCTGCCGTGCCGCAGGCCGGCGGCGGTACAGCCAGATAAGCCCCAGGACGGGCAGCAGGAGCGGAATGAAGCCGTAGCCGCGGCCAAACAGGGACCAGACGGTCTCGTGCGGGAAGTTCACCGAGTCGAACAGGCTCAGCGCCCCCACCACAAGCACGCCGACAAGCTCCACCAGCACGGAGGTCACGGAGACTTTGAACCAGGTCCGGCCGGGCTTGGCGAGCGACACCGTGGCGACGATATACACGACGGCGGCAAAGGCCGACAGCAGGTACGCCAAGGGCGCCTCGGAGAACTTGGTCAAGATCTGGTAGCCCGCCCGGGCCGTGGCCGAAATTGCGAACACGGCGTACACGGCGATCAGCAACCGGCCGGGGCCGGTGTTGCGCGTGTCGGTCGACGCCGGGCCGGCGGTCGCGGGGCCCGCCGCGGCGTTCGTACCGGTGTCCTGCGAGGGTCTTGCACTCACGTTCTCTGCCTCTTCCATGTCAGTACCAGATCTGGTTCATGCGGGCGGCCATCACCAGGGCAGTGACGCCGACTGCAGCCAGGACAAAATTGCTCCAACGGGTGCGCTCCAGGATGGACCAGTACACGGCGCCGACCGGGAGCATCAGGGCCGTCAGCATGTAACCCCAGAACTCCCACGGCTCCCCCGCAATCCGCTCCCCGCCAGCAACCCGGACGATCGAACCGACCAGGTACACCAGAAGGGACAGCTCGATGGCGGCCACCGACAAGATGGTCGCGTCGTTGGGTGCCTTCTTCAGGATGGCGGCCGCGGCACACACGACGGTCGAGAGCAGCCCGACCACCAGGATGATGTAGAAATAGGCGTCCAAGACTAGTCGGCCTGCTGTTCCGGGAGCTGTTCCGCGGCGGCCGCCTTGGCACGCTTCTCGTTATCCGGCGCGAAGACGAGGACGGGCTTGGCATAGCTTCCCTTGTCCGCCAGCAGCGCCACGAGCGTGCCGTCCGGCGCGAAGGCGGCGGCGGGCTTATCCGCCGTCGCAGCGTCGGGGGTGCCGGCGGCGGCCCCGGCGGCAATCCTGCGGCCGAACGAGATCTCGGTGGTTTCCTCATCGCTGAGTTCGCGGTTCGGCATCAGCGCCCGGGCGGCCTGGGACATTTCCAGGACATCCAGCTCGTCAGCCAGCTGCTCCAGGGTGTGCGCCTGGTCAAGGGTGTAGGGACCCACTTGGGTCCTGCGCAGCGCCGTCAGGTGGCCGCCGACGCCGAGGGCCTTGCCCAGGTCACGGGCCAAGGCCCGGATGTAGGTACCGGACGAGCACTCAACGGTCACGTCCACCTCCAGCGCCTCGCCGCCGCGCACCCGGCGGACCTCATGGACTTCGAACCGGTGGATCGTGACAGGACGGGCGGCCAGCTTGACCTCTTCGCCGGACCGGACGCGCGCGTAGGCGCGCTCGCCGTTGACCTTGATGGCACTGACGCTGCTCGGCACCTGTTCGATCTCCCCCGTGAGGGCGGCGACGCCGGCACGGACGGCATCCTCGGTAACGGCGGCGGCGCTGTGGGTGGCAATGATCTCTCCCTCGGCGTCGTCCGTCACGGTGGACTCACCGAGGCGGATGGTGGCGGTGTAGGTCTTGGACGTCCCGACGATGTACGTCAGGAGGCGGGTGGCCTTGTTGATGCCTACCACCAGCACGCCGGTGGCCATCGGGTCCAGGGTCCCGGCGTGGCCGACCTTTCGGGTACCGGCGAGCCGCCGCATCCGTCCAACCACATCGTGGCTGGTCCAGCCTTGCGGCTTGTCCACTATTACCAGTCCAGAAAGCACGCTCCCCAGTATATCTGCGCGGGACCGGCCCCCGGTGACGGTGCCCCAACCCCCGCTTCCGGGGACCCGCTCCCCGCCGCCGGGGGCACGGCGGCGGTTAGGATGGCAGACATGCCCGAGCTAGCCGCACATGTCCGTGACGTCCCGATCAACCAGATCCGCGAGATCACCGAAGCCGCCTGGGGCACGCCCGGCGCGATCGTGCTGAGCATCGGGGAGCCAGGTTTCCCTGTCCCCCGGCATATCCTCGACGCCGGGATGGCCTGCCTGGACCGCGACGAGACCAACTACACGCCCAACGCCGGCATCCCCGCCCTCCGCGAGGCCTTTGCCGCCCGGTTCCGCGAGCACAACGCGACGCCGGTCGGCGCGGACCGGGTGTACGTCGTCGACGGCGCCCAGCAGGGCCTGCACTTCGCGATGAGCCTGCTGCTCTCCCCCGGCGACGAAATCCTCATTCCCAACCCGGGATACCCAACCTTCGCGATGACGAGCAGCCTCCTCCACGCCGTCCCTGTGGAGTATCCGCTCTACCCGGAGCATGACTTCCAGCCCCGGATCGAGGACATCGAGGCACTCGTCACGCCACGGACCAAGGTGCTGATCCTCAATTCGCCGTCCAACCCGCTGGGCGCCGTCCTGGGCGGGGAACTCACCCGACGCCTGGTCGGGCTCGCCCAACGTCACGATCTGTGGATCATCTCGGACGAATGCTACGAGGCGTTCACCTATGACGTCCCGCATGTCAGCCCGGCCCGGTTCGACAGCACCGTCCCGGGCGAGGCCCGTGTGTTCACCTCACTGACCCTCTCCAAGACCTACGGGCTGACGGGACTGCGCATCGGCGCGCTGATCTGCCCGCCGGGGCTGGAGCAGAAGATGAACAATGTGATGGAGTCGATCGTTTCCTGCGTCGCCTCGCCGTCGCAGTATGCGGCGCTGGCCGCGCTGACAGGTCCGCAGGACTATGTCAGCCATGCCCACGCCCACTACCGGACGAACCGGGATGCAGCGTCCGAAGTGCTGCGGTCCCGCGGAATCCCGTACCTGACAGCGCAGGGGGCGTTCTACCTATGGGCCGATGTTTCCCATGTCACCGGCGGCGACGTCCGTGCCTGGACCCGGCGTTTCCTGGCGGACTCGGGGGTGTCCTTCGCCCCGGGCACGGCGTTCGGCTCCATTGGCGAAGGGTGGATCCGGATTGCCCTCTGCGGGAGCCAGGCCGAACTCGTTGAGGGCCTCGGCCGCCTTCCCGCAAGGCAGGCCTGACGGGGCATCCTCTGTGGAGTCCGCCTGACGGGCCCTCCCCTGACGGGTCCATAGCCCCTACCGCCGCAACGTGGCAGCGCCTAGCCTGAATCCAGGGCGCTTTCCGCCCGCATCGTTTTTGGGAGCGAGTTCCGTCGGGGAGGTACGCATGTGGTGGCAGGACCTGCTGTGGGGTATCTGGAACGGGCTGACGGCTTGGATTGTGTTCATCGTGCACGTCTTTGGGCAGTGGCACGAGTTCCCGTTCTACAACACCGGCCGTGCCGGGAACTGGTACGACTTCGGTTTCCTGCTGGGGATGGGTTCGCCCCTGCTCGGCGGCCTGGGCGCCAGGGGACGGTCCAGGCGACGTTGACGCGGGTCAGAAGACGCGAGGCCCGCGACAGTTCCCCGGAGCATTCCCGCGAACCTCAAAGCATGATCTCTTCCTCCGGCGTCAATGCGGCCGCGGGCGCCCTGGTGAAGGACATCCTGACGATGAAGTGCCCTTCTGCGCAGTTCCGCGCAATGATCGCGCCTGCTTCCCCGGCCAATTTGACTCCGAACTGGAGTTCCAAGTGCTCCGGGCCAAGCTCCTTCATCACCTCGGCGGCCGCGTTGGCCGCGGGCCTCACGGCGGAGAGCGCATCTTCGAGCCGGCGCCCGGCGTCGAGGATCCCCTGTTCGTTACGGGACGGGCGCTCCACGCCGAAGCTGTTGTCCTCGACCTCCACCAGCACCGTCCCGGACCCGACTTCGTACCGCAGTATCTCGGTCATTGCTTTCTCCATTCCAGCGTGCTGCAGATCCGAAGCCTGCAGGCACGGACGGTCACGTGAGGTTGGCGGACAGTGCTCCATCGAGCCAGCTGCGGAGCGCAGCCGCGGGCGGCGCTCCGGCCTGGCGGGCCACCACCGAGCCGTTCCTGATGACGAGCAAGGTTGGAATGGCCTGGACATCAAAGCGGCGGGCGAGGCCCGGCGACTTGTCGACGTCGACTTTGACGAGCTTGACGTGCCCGGCCCGTTCCTGCGCCAGCTTGTCCAGAACCGGACTGACCATGCGGCACGGCCCGCACCACGCCGCCCAGAAGTCGATCAGCGCCGGCACCGCGGACTGCTCGGCCACAACCGGGAAGTCCGCGTCGCCGGCCTCCACAATCCAAGGCAGGTCCTGGCGGCAACTGCCGCAGCGCGGGTGGCCTGCGGCCGCCGTCGGAATCCGGTTGGTCTTCCCGCAATGGGGGCATGTGATCAGTCTGGAGTCCACGGCCCACCGGCGTTTTCCCGCGTACGCACCGTCATGGTTCCATCGGACGCCATCAGCCACGAGGAGCGTAGAGTCAAAGGTCCCGCGGCCGGCCGACGGACAGGGCACGACGGCATGCGCGGTATCCGTCGACTCCCCCGCCGCGGAAACATAATCAGCCGGGAGCAGGAAATGGCCGGACCCATTGCGGGGTCCGGCCATTTCGCGATTCGGTACTACTTGTTGCTGTCCTCGTCGATGTCGTTCTCGCCGGCGAGATCCAGGTCCTCTTCGTCGAAGTCGTCCTCATCCAGCTCCACGTCCTCGGGAGTGTCGCTCTTGTAGGGGTCGGCATCCCCGGCGTGCTTGGCACTGGCGGCCAGGGCGGCCACCTCGGCGTCGCGCTTCTTCGCTGCCCTGAGGAGTTCTTCAAGGTTGGAGGCATTGACCGGGATCTGGTCCGCCACGAACTCGAGGGTGGGGGTCAGCCGCACAGTGATGTTGCGGCCGACTTCCTGCCGGAGGACGCCCTTAGCCTTCTCCAGCCCCTTGGCAGCCTCGGCCTGGACCAACTGGTCGCCGAACACCGTGTAATAGACGGTGGCGTGCTGCAGGTCATTGGTCACGCGCGCGTCGGTCACCGTAATGCCCTCAAGCCGGGGATCCTTCACCCTCCGGCCCAGCGCCTCGGCAACAACAACCTTAATCCGCTGCGCCAACTTGGCAGCCCGTGCGGGATCAGCCATTTCCACTCCTAAAAATTTGGATGTACGACGGCGCCTGTTAGGCGGGGTCGCTCGTTTCAGTTTTCTGCCACGCACTACGGTGAGTCAACGACGGACTCCCGTTGGAATTTTTCCGGCGGCCTGGGAGTGGCATCGGGCCTGCCGAAGCTGGGCGGCAATGGATCGCAGATCCATTGCCGCCCAGCGTAGGGGCGGGGCCGCCGGAAAAATTCCGGCGGCCCCGCCGGGAAACAACACCTTAGACGCGCGGCTTTTCGCGCATTTCGAAGGTCTCGATGATGTCACCTTCGGTGATGTCGTTGAACGAGCCAAGACCGATACCACACTCGAAGTCCGTGCGGACCTCGGTGGCGTCGTCCTTGAAGCGCTTGAGCGTCTCAACGGTGAGGTTGTCACCGATGATCTTGCCGTCGCGGGTAATGCGGGCCTTCGCGTTGCGCCGGATGACACCGGAGCGCACGATCGAGCCTGCAATGTTGCCGAACTTGGAGGAACGGAACACTTCGCGGACCTCGGCGGTGCCAAGCTGGACCTCTTCGTACTCCGGCTTGAGCATGCCCTTGAGGGCCATCTCGATGTCATCGATTGCTGCGTAGATGACGGAGTAGAAGCGCATGTCCACGCCTTCGCGGTCTGCCAGTTCGGCAACACGCTCGGCGGGCTTGACGTTGAAGCCGATGATGACGGCACTGTCGACCGTTGCCAGGTTGACGTCGTTCTGCGTGATCGCACCGACACCGCGGTGGATGATGCGCAGCTGGACGCCTTCGCCGACGTCGATCTTGAGCAGCGCGTCTTCGAGGGCTTCCACGGCACCGGACACGTCACCCTTGAGGATGAGGTTGAGGGTGTCGATCTTGCCTTCGGCGACTGCCTGGTCGAAGTCTTCCAGGCTGATGCGCTTGCGGCGCTTGGCCAGGGCGGCGTTGCGGTCGGCGGTTTCACGCTTCTCGGCGATCTGGCGGGCGGTGCGCTCGTCAGCAGTCACGAAGAAGGTGTCACCGGCACGCGGCACGTTGGACAGACCCAGGACCTGCACGGGGCGGGAGGGACCGGCCTCGGTCAGGACGCTGCCGTCGTCGTCGAACATCGCACGGACACGGCCGTGGGCCGTGCCTGCCACGATGGTGTCGCCGACGTGGAGGGTACCGGACTGCACCAGGACGGTGGCCACGGAACCGCGGCCCTTGTCGAGGTTGGCTTCAATCGCGATACCGCGGGCGTCCTTGTTCGGGTTGGCGCGCATGTCCAGGGCAGCGTCTGCGGTCAGCAGGACAGCCTCGAGCAGCTCGTCAATGTTGAGGTTCTGGCGGGCAGAGACCTCAACGAACATGGTGTCGCCACCGTACTCTTCCGGAACCAGTCCGTACTCGGTCAGCTGGCCGCGGACCTTGTCCGGGTTGGCGCCTTCCTTGTCGATCTTGTTCACGGCCACGACGATCGGCACGTTGGCCGCCTGGGCGTGGTTGAGGGCTTCAACGGTCTGGGGCATGACGCCGTCGTCCGCTGCGACCACGAGGATGGCGATGTCGGTGACCTTCGCACCACGGGCACGCATGGCGGTGAACGCCTCGTGGCCCGGAGTATCGATGAAGGTGATCTTGCGATCGATGCCCTCGTGCTCATGGGTGACCTGGTAGGCACCGATGTGCTGCGTGATGCCGCCGTGCTCGCCCGCCATAACGTCGGACTTGCGGATGGCATCGAGCAGGCGGGTCTTACCGTGGTCAACGTGACCCATGACGGTGACGACCGGAGGACGGGCCTCGAGGTCTTCGTCGCCTTCGGCTTCCAGTTCGGCCTCGAAGTCGATGTCGAAGCCGGAGAGCAGCTCGCGCTCCTCGTCCTCGGGCGAAACGACCTGGAGCTTGTAGCCAAGCTCCTCGCCCAGCAGGGCGAACGTCTCTTCATCCAGCGACTGCGTGGCGGTAGCCATTTCGCCGAGGTGGAAGAGAACGGTCACCAGTGCGGCGGGGTTCGCCTCGATCTTGTCGGCAAAGTCCGTGATGGACGAGCCGCGGCGAAGCCGGACTACGGTGTTGCCGTCGCCGCGGGGCACACTTACGCCACCCAGCGACGGAGCACTCATCTGCTCGAGTTCCTGGCGCTTGGCACGCTTCGACTTGCGCTGCTTGCCACGGCCTGCGCCGCCCTTACCAAAGGCACCCTGGGTGCCACCGCGACCGCGGCCACCCTTGCCGAAGCCACCGCCGGCCGGAGCGCCGCCACCGGCACCGGGAGCACCGGTACCTGGAGCGCCACCCGGACGGCCGGGACCACGGGCCCCGCCGCCGGGACGGCCTGCACCAGCCGGTGCGGGACGCTCGGTGCGGTTAGGCATCATGCCGGGAGTCGGACGGTTTCCGCCGGCTCCGGCCGGACGGCCAGCGCCTGCTGCGCCCGCCGGACGCGGAGCACCCGGGCGTGCACCCGGAGCGCCGCCGGTGCGGGGAGCACCGGGACGGGGACCGCCAGCGCCTGCTGCGGGACGGGGGCCGCCGGGGCGTTCGCCCTCGGTGCGGCTTCCACCCGGACGCGGCATGCCCTGGGAAGGAGCGAACGGGTTGTTACCCGGCCGCGAAGGACGTTCGTTGTCGCCGCCGCGGCCCCGGGGCATGCCCTGGGACGTGGCGAACGGGTTGTTGCCGGGTCGGGGGCCGCCCGGACGCGGTGCCGAGCCGCCCTGGCGTGCCGGAGCAGCCGGGGCTTCAGCCTTGGGTGCCGGGCGTGCGCCGGGCTTGACGCCCGTCGAGGGGGAAGCCGCAGCCTGGGCAGCGGGGGCTGCGGGAGCGGCAGCCGGAGCGGCCTCCTGTACAGCGGGTGCTGCGGCAACGGGAGCCGGAGCGGGAGCTTCAGCCTTGGGTTCCGTAGCCGCCGGCGCTGCGGGCGCAGCCGGACCCGGCGCGGGCGCCGGCCGGCTCGCTGAAGGGCTGGCGGGCGCCTTGGGGGCGGACGCGGGCGCTTCGGACTTCGGCGCTGCCGGTGCACCGGGGAAGGCGTTGCGGAGTTTCCTCACAACGGGGGCCTCAATAGTTGAAGAGGCGGAGCGAACGAATTCGCCCAGTTCCTGCAGTTTGGTTACTGCATCTTTGGAAGTAATACCGAGCTCTTTAGCAAGCTCATGTACGCGGACCTTGGCCACATTTCTCCTGTCTCGGTCCGCACCGAGCCAGGCACGAACCGTCTACTTCTTACTGCGGGCCTCCGCCGCGAGTGCAGCTGGAAGGCCCATTGCAGAGCGCAACAAAGTTGTCATCGTTGCGCACTCATCGCTGGGAACTCATCGGGTTTCCATCAGTTTTCTGACCCGCTTTCAGGTTGGACGGTTGTTGCCGCGGCCACCGGAGTGTCCACGGCTTTCGTGCCGGCCGTTATCCGGCGTTCCACGTCGGCGGTTCCGGCTGCGCCGTTGAGGGCGCGGCCGAATGCTCGACGTTTGACCGCCAGTGCCAGGCACTTCTCGCTGGGGTGCAGCCATGCTCCCCGGCCAGCCATCCGGCGTCGTTCATCGACCACGACCGCGGATGAACCGCTGCCGTCGGCGACGAGCCGGAGTAACTCAGACCGCGAGCCTTTTTGCCTGCATCCGATACAGGTACGCTGAGGCTGATTCCCGAGGTGTTGCACGTGTGCCACTTACGAGTATCTTCCTGCCAGTACATATCTGCCGGCCCGGGCATCCGGCCACCGCCGGGCGAAGCGTCGAAATGCAACACCTTCGCCGAACGAATCTCCGGACGCGCCAAGGACACGCGGATACCGGCCGTTAGGCGCGGTCATGTCTATTCTAGCCCCTCGGGCGGCCGGGTCCCGAATCTGGGGGACGCGGCCGCCGAGGAGCGGGGTGGAGCTGTGGCCTATTTATCGCGGGCGACGGCCGTGTCGGAGACGATGTCGATCCGCCAGCCCGTGAGCTTTGCGGCGAGACGCGCGTTCTGGCCCTCCTTGCCGATGGCAAGGGAAAGCTGGTAATCGGGAACGACTACCCGTGCGGAGCGGGTCGCTTCGTCGGTGATGGTGACCGAATTCACGCGCGACGGCGAGAGGGCGCTTGCGATGAACGCCGCCGGATCCTCGCTGTAGTCCACGATGTCGATCTTCTCGTCGTTGAGTTCGGTCATGACGGCGCGCACACGCGACCCCATTTCACCAATGCAGGCACCCTTGGCGTTCACGCCGGGAGTGTTCGCCTTGACCGCGATCTTGGTGCGGTGTCCGGCTTCCCTCGCCAGGGCCACGATCTCCACCGAACGGTCGGCGATCTCGGGGACTTCGAGTTCGAAGAGCTTCCGGACCAGCCCGGGGTGGGAGCGGGACAACGTGATGGAGGGACCCTTGGTGCCGCGGTGGACGTCGATCACGAAGGCGCGCAGCCGGTTGCCGTGGATGTACTTTTCTCCCGGAACCTGTTCGGGCGGGGGCAGCAACGCCTCCACCGTGCCCAGGTTGACCTGGATCATGTGCGGGTTGTTGCCCTGCTGGATGGTTCCCGCGACGAGCTCGCCTTCGCGGCCCTTGAACTGGCCCAGCACGTTGTCGTCCTCGGCGTCGCGCAAGCGCTGCAGGATGATCTGCCGTGCGGTGCTGGCGGCGATCCGCCCGAAGCCCGCGGGGGTGTCCTCGAACTCGCCGATCGGGGCGCCGTCGTCGTCGATCTCGGTCGCCCAGATGGTCACGTGGCCGCTCTTGCGGTCCAGTTCGGCGCGGGCCTTCTCGAAGGCACCCGGCGTCTTGTGGTACGCCACCAGCAGAGCCTGCTCGATGGTCGGAATCAGGAGATCCAGCGGGATTTCACGCTCACGCTCCAGGAGTCTCAGTGCGCTCATGTCAATATCCATTAGGCCTCCTCAGAAGGTCCATTGTGTTCGTTCTCCAGACCGGCCTCTTCAAGGTGGCTGAACTCTATCTCGACTTTTCCGCTGCGGATCCTGTCGAAAGGAAGCGTGACGGGCTCGCCCTGCTTGGGCTTCATGCCCTTCTTGACGGCAATTTCCGGGACCAGGGTGACGCCTTCATCATCCACTGACTGGATTCTGCCGGTGACGTTCTCGCCCTGGATCACTTTGACGGTGACCATCCGTCCGCGGGCGCGGTGCCAGTGCCGCTCTTCGGTGAGGGGCCGTCCGACGCCGGGCGAGGAGACCTCCAGCTCGTACGGACGGGAGTCGGTGCTCGGATCGTTGTCGAGGATGTCGGAGAGGGTCTTGGAGATCTCGGCAATGACGTCGAGACCGACGCCTCCGCTCTCTTCCTGCGGCAGGTCCACCACCACGTGGACCACACGGTTGGCGCCGGCGATGTGGATCGAAACGTCTTCCAGGTAGAGCCGGTTTGCCAGGACTGCGGGCTCCAGGAGGGCGTACAGACGCTCGGCCTCCACATTGTGAGCGGGTGCGGTTTCAGCCTTACCCGTCCCGGTCCGGTCTGTTGAAGTCGTGGCTTCTGCGTTGGTCATGATGCCGGCCGCCTCCCGCTAGATGATGTTGTGTGTACTAGCCTAGCCATTTTCCGGGCGCCATGGTGCACTTCAGTTCCCGGCGGGCATGACAACATGGTCTGTTGTGAAAGACGACACCAGGGAAAAGCGATGGCAGGGCCGCCTTCCCCGGTTCCATCCCCGGATCGCCCTCCTGGCCTGTATCGGTCTGGTGGTGGTCACCCTGGGTGCGGCATTGACGCCCGCGACCCCCCCGAAACCCGCGGAACCTCCCTTTGCCGAGCAGGCGCGGGCGGCCGCACTGACTGAGGCGCTGCGGCTGGTTTCCGCCGGCGAACAGCTCGGACAGGCGGGGCAGGGCGGTGCGGCCGGCACGCCGGCGGACCCTTCCCCGGGCTCTGCGCAGCCGGCCATTGCGCAGACTGTGACTTTGCTGACAACCCAGGCGCGGGCGCTCCTGGCACCGGGTGCCGGCCCCAATGACGCGTCCGTCCCGACGCCGGGCACAGCGACAGCCCTGCCACGCCCCACGACTCGGCCGACCCCTGCGGTCCCGGCGGCCTCGGCTGCCGGACTGGTGGCCGCCCTCGCAGAAAGCGGTTCTGAGCGACTGGCTGCCGCCGCAGTGGCCGACGGCGGTATGGCCCGGCTGCTGGCAGCCGTCGGGACCGCGCAGCTTCTCCAGGCCTCCGCCCTGGCGACAGCCACCGGGACCGCGGCTCCGCCGCCGCCCGCTGTGGCCGCCCCGCAACTGGCCGGCGCCTGCTCGTCCGGGTCCGCGGCCGGGTCGCCCACCCCCTCGGCCTCCCCCTCGCCCGAAGGCAGCACGCAGTCCGGGACCGCCTCGCTGCAGGCGGCTCTGGCGGCGACCGTCCGGGCCGAATCCGAGACGGTGTACGGCTACCAGGTGGCCCTTCCCCGCCTGGACGGCGCCGCGTCGAAGTCCGCGTCCGAGCAGCTGGCGCGCCACGAAGCCCTGCTCAGCAGCGCCGAATCCCTGAGCCGGATGCACTGCTCCCCCGTTCCACCGCGGGACGCAGGTTACGCGCTGGACAAGTCATTCCTGGCCTCGCCCGCCGACGGCCTCGGTGGCCTTGAGACCGCCACATTGCCGGTCTACGGCGACCTCGTGGCCCTGAGCGAGGGCGAGACCCGCCGGTGGGCCATCGCCGCACTGTTCGACGCCGGGCGGCGGGCTGTGTTCTGGGGCCGGAATCCGGGCGCCCTTCCGGGCGTGGCGGCAGACCCGGCGTCGTTCCCGCCACTGCCGCCTGACAGCCCGGCCCCGGCAGCGACCCCTGCAGGTTCAGGCGCCTGATCCGCCCCGGGAACGAAGCCTCGGCTTACCTTGCTTAGCCTTGTAATACTGGCCAGCCGCAGGCCCCAGTGATTTGCTGTACCCATGGACACCACAGATGCCGGCACACTGCACGCCAACGAGCCCCACAAGAACGACATCGCCCAGCGCTTGAACTGGCTGCGGGCAGGCGTGCTCGGAGCCAACGACGGAATCGTGTCCGTGGCCGCCATCGTGGTCGGCGTCGCCGGTGTCACCACGGATTCGGGGCCTATCCTGATTGCCGGCGCGGCCGGTGTAGTCGGTGGCGCCATCTCCATGGCGCTGGGCGAATACGTTTCCGTGAGCAGCCAGAAGGACAGCCAGCACGCCCTGATCGAAAAAGAGCGCAGGGAGCTGCTGGAGCAGCCCGAAGAAGAACTGGACGAACTCACCGCCATCTACCAGGCCAAGGGACTCACCGCGGCGACCGCCCGGACCGTGGCCACGGAACTCACCGCCCATGACGCCCTGGCCGCGCACCTCTCAGCAGAACTTCACATCGACGAGACGGACATCGTCAGCCCCTGGCACGCCGCCTTCGCCTCTGCGATCGCCTTCCTGATCGGTGCCATCCTGCCGATGCTGGCCATCCTGCTGCCGCCGGAAAACATCCGCGTCCCATTAACCTTCGTGGCCGTCCTGGTGGCCTTGGCGGTCACCGGCGCGCTGGGCGCCTGGATCGGCGGCGGCGGAAAGCTCAAGGCGGCCGCCCGCGTGGTGGTCGGCGGGGCGCTTGCCCTGGCAGCCACCTTCATCATCGGCCACCTGCTGGGCGCCAGCGGCGTCGTCTAGAGCACTACGTTTGAGCCGATGAGCCAGACTGCAGACATCCCCATTCCGCCTGACCTCACCCGCTGGTACAGCCGCACCGCTGGCGGGCGTGCATGGCTTGAGTCCCTTCCGCGGCTGGTCGGAGCATGCCTGATCCGATGGCAGCTGGAACCGGACCTCAATCCCGGGACATTACCGTGGCACGGCCACGGCGCAATGGTCTTCCCGGTGCGCCGCATGCACGACGACGGCGGCGAACCCCGCAGCGGCGGAGACCCCGCTGTCCTGAAGCTCGCCTATCCGCACGATGAAGCGGTCCGGGAACGGCACGCGCTCGCGCTGTGGGCCGGCCACGGCGCCGTCCGGCTCCTCGCCGCCGATCCCGCTTCGTGCGCGATGCTGCTGGAGCGCCTGGAGGCCGCCAGTTCGCTCTCGGACGCCCCCATGGAGACCGCAGTGCCGGTGTGGGGTGGCCTCGTCCGCCGGCTCAGCCTGGTCCCGGACCTGGCACCGGGCGGGAGGCCGGAGTGGCGGGAGTTCGACCACGTCGCGGCCCGCGCCGAGCAGTGGAGCGATGAACTGCCGGAGACGTGGGAACAACTCGGCCGCCCTTTCCCGCGCTGGCTGCTGGAGGCGGCGCTCGAAGTCTGCCAGACCCGCGGCGCCGTCGGCCGGAGGGCGGGGAAGGACGTGCTGGTCCACACGGACCTGCATTACCTGAACATCCTGGCCCGGCCGGGCACGGCCGCGCGCGCCGGGCTGGAACCAGCCTCGATCGCGGACTTCGCCGCCATCGACCCCCAGCCCATGATCGGCGAGGCCGAATTCGCGGTCGCCCCGCTGCTGTGGAACCGCATTGGGGAGCTGTCACGCCTGGATCCCGGGACCGGCCTCCTGGAGCGCTGCCGGGACTTCAGCGCCGCGGCAGGCCTCGATGCCGAAACCGCCCGGCAGTGGGCCCTGGCGCGCGAGGTGGAGAACGCCCTCGGGTACGCCTCTTGCAGGCCTCACGAAGGGGACCTGGCCCGTTCGCTCTGGGTGGCGAGCACGCTGGCAGGACGCACCCTTCCGGGCTTGCCCGCACCCCACGATCTGCCCGAGCCGGGGATGGCTTCGGCGGAACGGGCGGCGGACCCGTGCTAGTCCTGAGGACTTTCGACTCTTCCCCGCCCCGGGGCACATGGCGATCGTGGGAGGCATGCACGAGCCCCACCTCGAGTCTTCCGACGCCGTTGCCGGCAGGCGGCCGGGCAGGAACAATGACGATCCTTTCCTCCGGTACGCCGGGCGCTTCGACCGGCCGATCGCGGACGTGAGAGACAGGCTCCGGGCCTCCGGGGCAGTCCCCGCCGAGGTCGCCCGTTCGCTTGGGCTGCCCGCTGCCGCGGTCGAAGGCCCGGCGTCGTTCTTCGCCGATTTCTCCGCGCCCCGGGGCCGCCGGCACATCCGGGTGTGCGGGGCCGCGGCCTGCTTCGCCGCGACCGGGGGCGGGCATGTGGCGGAGGTGGGGGCGGCACTGGGTGTGGAGGCCGGGAGCCGGAGCGCGGACGGAGCCGTGTCCGTCCAGGAGGTGCGGTGCCTTGGCTACTGCTTTGCCGGCCCGGCGGCGCTCGACGGCGCGGAGGCCTGCGCCGGGGCCGATCTGGCCGCTCAACTGCAAGGATTGTCCCCGCGGCACGCCCCGCCTATCCCGGTCCACAGCGTCGGCCAGGTCCCTGTGGTGACGGCCGGGCTGCTGGGCGCGTCACAGCCGTGGTCGGTGTGGCCGGACGTCGTCGCGTCGGGCACGTCCGGGGATGTCCTCCGGCAGGTCGAATCCGCCCGGCTGAGGGGCCGGGGCGGGGCAGGGTTCCGGGCCGGGGCGAAGTGGCGGGCCGCGCTTGTCCACCCGGCACCCCGGGTGGTGGTGGCCAACGGCGCTGAGGGTGACCCCGGGTCCTATGCGGACCGCCTGCTGATGGAGCGGGACCCGCACCGCGTGCTCGAGGGCCTCGCCCTGGCCTGCTTCGCCATCCGCGCGGAGGCCGGCGTCGTGTTTGTCCGCTCAGAGTACCCGCACGCCTTCGCCCGGATGCAGGAGGCGGCCGTGGAGGCGCGGGAGGCCGGTCATCTCGGCACAGACATACGCGGCAGCGGCTTCACCCTGGAGATAGACGTGGTTGAAGGTGCCGGGTCGTACGTCTCAGGCGAGGAATCCGCGCTGTTGAACGGGCTCGAAGGGCTGCGCGGGGTGGTCCGGCCCCGGCCGCCGTACCCCACCGAGCGCGGACTCCACGGCCGGCCCACGGTGGTCAACAACGTGGAAACGCTCGCGGCGATCCCCTGGATCATCCAGCATGGTGGGCCGGCGTACGCGGCGATGGGAACCGCGGATGAGGCCGGCACCGTGGTTGCCTGCCTGTCCGAGAGATTCCTCCGCCCCGGCACGTACGAAGTGGAGATCGGCACCCCCCTCAGAGTGCTCGTGGAGGACCTTGGCGGCGGCCTGCGGGACGGGGCGGTCCTGCGGGCCCTTCAAATCGGCGGCCCCCTGGGCGGCTTCCTCGGCCCCGAAGACCTCGACATTCCGTTCAGCGACGCCGGCTTGTCCGGACATGGCGCAGCCCTCGGCCACGCCGGCATCGTTGCCTTCGACGACAGGCTAACCGGCCGGGACGTGCTGCGGAATCTGTGGGACTTTGCGGCGGCGGAGAGCTGCGGCCAGTGCTCCCCGTGCAGGGTCGGCGCATGGCGCGGCCGTGCTCTTTCGGACCTGCCCGACGGCCCCGACGTCCGGGGCGAACGCGCCCAGGTGCTGCGCAGCATGGCGGCGGGCAGCCTGTGCGCTTTCGGCCGCCGGGTGCCGGCCGCGGTGCGCAGCCTGGCCCGCGTCTACGGTTTGGCGGGGTGGCAGTCGTGAGGCTCGTGATAGACGGCCGTGAGGTCGAAGTTCCCGCCGGCGCGACGGTGCTCGATGCCGTCGGTGCGGCCGGCCTGGCCCTCCCGACGTTGTGCCATGACAACCGGCTCACCACTGTGGCCTCGTGCAGGACGTGCCTGGTGGACATCACCGGACGGGGTCCGGCGGCAGCCTGCAGCACCCCGGCGGAGGAAGGACTGCGTGTTTCGGTCGACGCATCACGGGAGCTGCGGCGCGACGCCTTGCAGGCCATCGTCGCAGCCCTGCCGCCCCGGGCTCTGGACGTTCCCGCCGACCGCAGCGAACTGGTCCGGCACTGCGCTGACTACGGAGTCACCGCCCTCCCCGGCTCCCCCGCCCCGCCCGAACGCGGGCTCGACCACTCGCACCCTTACGTCAAGCTGGACCGCGACTTGTGCATAGCCTGCGGCCGGTGCGTCCGCGCCTGCGCGGAGGTCCAGGGCACATTCGCCCTGACGCTCGTGGGCCGCGGGGCCGGCACGGTGGTCGCGCCGGGCACCGGCGGCCCGTGGGCGGAGTCCGACTGTGTCTCGTGCGGAGCGTGCGTGGATACCTGCCCCACGGGTGCGCTGTCCGAGCACGGGCTGCTGAATCTGCTGCCCATCGAGCGCCGGACCCTGACCACGTGCGGATACTGCGGGGTCGGCTGCAGCCTGGAAGTTTCCACCCGGGACAACGGGATCATGACCGTGCGCCCCGCGGCTGACGGATCGGTCAATCGCGGCCACGCCTGCGTCAAGGGACGCTTCGCGCATGGGTTCCTCGGTTCGGCCGACCGACTCAACACCCCGCTGATCCGCAGGGACGGAATCCTGACACCCGCGACGTGGGACGAGGCAACGGGCTACGTGGCCGCCAGGCTGAACGATATCCGGGCCGCCGACCCGGACGGCTTCGCTGTGATCTCCTCGGCCCGGGCGACGAATGAGGAGAATTACCTCGCCCAGAAGTTCGCCCGGGCGGTCATTGGGACGAACAACGTGGACAATTGCGCCCGGCTCTGCCACGCACCCTCGGCGGCCGGCCTGGCCGCCACGTTTGGCCTCGGTGGCGGAACGAATCCTTTCGATGACCTTGACCGGTGCGACGCCGTCCTCCTGGTCGGAGCCAACCCGACGGCGGCCCACCCCGTGGTCGGTTCCCGCATTTTCCAGCGGGTCATGGACGGCGCCCGCCTGGTGGTCGTGGATCCCCGCCGCACGTCCCTGGCCAGGCACGCCGACGTCCACCTTCGGCCGCAGCCGGGAACCAACGTGGCCGTCTTCAACGGACTCGCGCACATCCTCGTCCGTGAAGGGCTCGTCGATACGGACTTCCTCGAGGCGCACACCAGCGGCCACGAGGCCCTGCACGGATTGCTGGCCGACTACCCTCCTGAACGCGTGGCCGAAATCTCCGGCGTGGCCCCGGAGGACCTCGTCCGTGCGGCCCGGATCTACGGCCGGGCGCAGTCGCCGGCGATCTTCTACGGACTCGGGGTGACCGAACACCTGCACGGCACGGACGGAGTCCGGACCTTGTCCAATCTGGCGCTCCTCCGCGGCGCCGTGGGGCCGGGAGCCGGGGGCGGGGTGAACCCGCTTCGCGGTCAAAACAACGTCCAGGGCGCGTCGGACATGGGGGCCCTGCCCGATCTGCTGCCCGGCTACCAGAAAGTGACGGACCCGGCCGTGCGGTCCCGGTTCGCCGAGGCCTGGCAGGCCTCGCTGCCCGCTGGTCCGGGCCTTCGGATCCCGCAAATGTTTGCCTCCGCCCGGAGCGGGGCATTGAAGGCGCTGTGGGTGATCGGGGAGGACGTGCTGGCCACCGACCCGGACAGCACGTCGGTGCGGGCGGCCCTGGCTGCGTGCCCGCTCGTGATCTGCAACGATCTGTTCCTCTCCGAGACCGCTGCCGCGGCGGACGTCGTCTTTCCGGTGGCCGCGTGGCTGGAGAAGGAGGGCACGTTCGTCAACTTCGACCGGCGCTTCCAGCGGGTCCGGGCGGCGGTCGCGCCGCCGTCCGGTGCCCGCCCGGACTTCGCGGTGCTGCATGCCGTCGCTGCCCGGATGGGGGCACAGCTCGGATGTGCCACGCCGGCGGATGCAATGGCCGAATGCGCCGCAGTGGCGCCGCTCTTTGCAGGAATTTCCCACCGCCGGCTGGACCACGAAGGCCCGCTGCACTGGCCGTGCGAGTCTGCCGAATCGCCCGGAACGCCGCGGCTGTACGGGGATCGTTTCGCGACGCCGGACGGTCTGGCGCACCTCGCCGCCAGGCCCTACCTGCCGCCGGGCGAGCAGAGCGACGAGGCGTTCCCGTACCTGCTCATCACCGGCCGCAGGGCAGAGCACTACAACTCCGGCAGCATGACCCGGCGCACCGGGAACCTGCGCCTTCTCCCGGAGGAAACGGTCGACGTCGAACCCGGCGACGCGGCGGGTCTGGGCTTTCACGACGGCGACCGTGTCGAGCTCTCCAGCCGGCATGGCACGGCGGTGCTTCGCGTCCGGGTCACCGACGACGTCGAACCGGGCCAGGTGTTCGCGGGCTTCCATTTCCCCGGCGCTGCCGTCAACAACCTCACCTCCCCCGTGGAGGACGAGGTCACCGGCTGTCCGGAATACAAGCTGACCGCGGTCCGCCTGTCCGCGTGCCCCTGACGCGTGGGCGCCGGCAAGACGCAAGCGCGCCGGGGCGCTTCCCCTGTGATGCCTTCCGGGCCTCAGCCCCGCACCGCGGCCAGGGCGTCCCGGACCGCGCCGACGGCGACTGCCACGTCATCGTCGTCCGTGCTCCAGTTGCTGACCGAAATCCGAAGGATGTCGCGGTCCTGCCAGTGTGAGCCTGACATCCATACCCGGCCGTCGCCGATGATCCTTTCCGTCACGGCCCGCGTCAGGGCGTCGTCGCCGAAGGCGAGCGACACCTGGGTGTAGTCCACGTCGTTGAGCACCTCGACGCCGTCCAGGGTGGAGAGCTGCTCCGCCAGTTGCGAGGCCCGCCGGACCAGTTGACGGACCTGGGCCGTGATGCCCTCCCTGCCAAGCGATTTCATCGCCGCCCATACCGGCACCCCGCGCGCCCGCCGTGAGAGCTCCGGGACCTTTTCGTGCGGATCACCCGCTTTGTCCCCGGCTTCGATCAGGTAACTGGTGTGCACCCCCCTAGCCGAGCGCAGTGCCTGGGCATCCCGGACCACTGCGATGCCGGAGTCGTAGGGGACGTTGAGGGTCTTGTGCGCGTCCGTCCCCCAGGAGTCAGCCAGGCTGAGCCCGGCGGTGAGGGCCGAGAGTTCCGGGACGGCTGCCGCCCAGAGCCCGAAGGCACCGTCAACGTGCACCCAGGCGCCGTGCGCCCTGGCGACGGCGATCGCCTCGGCGAACGGATCGAATGCGCCCGAATGCAGGTTGCCGGCCTGCAGGCACACGAGCGCCGGGGCCGGACCTGGTCCGTCCGCTAAGCCCAGCGCGAGGTCCAGCGCGCAGTCCAGCTCCGCCGGGATGATGCGCCCCTGCCGGTCGGCCGGGACCGCCGCGGGCCGGCCCAGTCCCAGGTACCGCAGGGCGAGGTCCACCGAATCGTGCCGTTCCTGGCCCACGAAGCAGTGGATGCGGGGCGCGCCGGACAGGCCGTCGCGGTCGAGATCCCAGCCGGCGTCGGACATGAGGCGCCAGCGCGCTGCTGCGAGTCCGGCGAAGTTTGCCATTGTCGCGCCGGTGGTGAATCCGACGTCGGACTCTGCCGGGAGTCCGAGCAGTTCAAGAAGCCACTGTCCGGCTGCTTCTTCGATGGCCGCCGCGGCAGGGGACGCGTAGCGGAGCACCGCGTTCTGGTCCCACGCGCTGACCAGCCAGTCGGCTGCGAGGGCTGCCGGCAGGGTGCCCCCGATGACCCACCCGAAGAAACGGCCCGATGGCATGGCCATCAGGCCGGGCTCCGCTTTGGCCGCGAGATAGTCCACCACCTCCGCGGCAGGCATCCCCCCGCCGGGAAGTGGACCGCCGAAGTCCGCGGCAAGCTCCGCCGCTGTGACCTGCGGCCCTATATGGCGCGTTCCCTGGCTCTCGAGCCACCGGCGTGCGTGTCCGGCCGCTGCCTCCAGGGCATCCCCGTAAAGTTCCTCACCTGCTGACATAGCTGCATGCTACGCCGGCGGCTTCGAGACCGGGAGCCCCTGCCGTCTTCGGGATCGCTAGGCGAAGTTGTCCTGCCAGACGTCGGAGCCGAGCTTGAGGATGAGCGCCCCCACAACCACCAGGAACACGATCCGGATGAAGCGGCTGCCCTGCTTGACGGCTGTCCGGGCACCCAGGTAGCCGCCGGCCATGTTGGCCAGCCCGAGCATGAGTCCGAGCCCCCAAAGCAACGAGCCGTGCGGCAGGAAGAACAGCAGGGCGCCGGCGTTCGTGGCCATGTTGACGATCTTGGCTTTGGCGCTGGCCTCGAGGAAGGCGTAGCCCATGGCGGAGACGAGGGCGATGATCAGGAACGAGCCCGTTCCCGGACCGATCAGGCCGTCATAGAAACCGATCACGGCACCAATGAGGCAGGCGACCACATAGTGGCGATGGCCGTCATGGCGCAGCTTGGTCAGCTCACCGACGTTGGGCCGGAAGGCCGTGAACAGCGCGACGGCAACCAGCGCCGCAACGATGATCGGTTTGAACACACTCGACGGCAGGGTGGCCGCTATCACCGCCCCGCCGAAGCTGCCGGCCAGGGCAATCACCGCCATGGGCACGGCGGTGCGCAGATCCGGTCGGACGCGGCCGTAGTAGGTTACCCCGCTGGTCGTGGTGCCGAAGATGGACCCCATCTTGTTGGTGGCCAGCGCCTGCACCGGGCTGATGCCCGGCACCAGGAGCATCGCGGGGAGCTGGATCAGTCCCCCGCCGCCGACGACTGCGTCCACCCAGCCGGCCGCGAAGCCGGCCACCACGATGAGGATGACGGTGCTGAGCTGGATCGACTCCAGTCCGGAAATCACGTCTGGGATGGGTAGCGGGTCAGCTGTTGCGGACGGCGTTGACTACGTAGTCAACAGCCTTCTCCACAGCCACGTTCTCGGCATTCCCGCTGCGGCGGTCCTTGATCTCCACGACGCCGTCCACCAGCCCGCGCCCGACGGCGAGGATGGTGGGCACTCCGACGAGCTCAGCGTCGCCGAACTTCACGCCCGGGGAAACCTTGGGGCGGTCGTCGTAGATAACCTCGAGGCCGGCGGCTTCGAGTTCCAGGGACAGCTTCTCCGCTGCGGCGAAGATCTCCTCGCCGCGGCCGACGGCCACGACGTGGACATCTGCAGGGGCGACGGCGCGCGGCCAGACGAGGCCCCTGTCGTCGTGGTTGGACTCGGCCAGGGCAGCCACGGCACGGGTCACGCCCACCCCGTAGGAGCCCATCGTGACGACGACCTGCTTGCCGTTCTGGTCCAGGACCTTCAAGTCCAGGGCTTCCGCGTACTTGCGGCCGAGCTGGAAGATGTGGCCCATTTCGATGCCGCGGGCCGTTTCCAGCGGGCCGGAACCGTCAGGGGCCTCGTCGCCGGCGCGCACCTCGGTGCACTCGATGACGCCGTCCCAGCCAAAGTCGCGGCCCGCGACGAGCCCAAAGACGTGCTTGCCGGCCACGTTGGCGCCCGTGATCCAGGTGGTGCCGCTGACCACGCGGGGATCGACGAGGTAGAGCAGTTTGGCGGCGCCCTCGGTGCCCAGCAAGGGCGCGTCGAGGGACAGACCGGGTCCGAGGTAGCCCTTGACGATGAGGGGGTGCTTCTTCAGGTCGTCCTCGCCGGCGGCTTCGAGGGTGATCTCGCCGGCCATCGGGAGGAAGGATCCGATGTTCGCTTCGACCCTCTTGAGGTCCACGGCACGGTCACCGGGCAGGCCGATGACGACGATCTGGCGTTCGCCGGTCGGCAGCGTCACGGCGAGCACGACGTTTTTCAAAGTGTCGGCGGCGGTCCAGGCACCTCCGGCGGCCCCGGCACGGGGAACGATGGCATTGGCGGCGTCGACAAGGGTGTCAATGGTCGGCGTGTCCGGGGTATCGCGGACCTCCGCGGCCGGGGCATTGCTGAAGTCAATGTCCGCGGGCACGACCGTTGTGACGGCCTCGACGTTGGCCGCGTAGCCGCCGGCGGAGCGCACGAACGTGTCCTCGCCGATCTCGGTGGGGTGCAGGAATTCCTCGCTCTTGGACCCGCCCATGGCGCCTGCGGTGGCTTTCACCGGAAGGACCTCAAGGCCGAGGCGTTCGAAGATCTTCAGGTAGGCCCCGCGGTGCGCCGCGTAGCTGGCGTCCAGCCCGGCGTCGTCGACGTCGAAGGAGTAGGAATCCTTCATGATGAACTCGCGGCCGCGCAGCAGGCCGGCCCGGGGACGGGCCTCATCGCGGTACTTGTTCTGGATCTGGTAAATGCTCAGCGGCAGGTCCTTGTAGGAGGAGTACAGGTCCTTGACCAGCAGCGTGAACATTTCCTCGTGGGTCGGCGCCAGGAGGTAGTCGTTGCCCTTGCGGTCCTTGAGCCGGAAGATGCCCTCGCCGTACTCGGTCCAGCGGTTGGTGGCCTCGTAGGGTTCCTTGGGCAGCAGGGCCGGGAAGTGCACTTCCTGCGCCCCGATGGCGGACATTTCCTCGCGTATGACCTGCTCCACCTTGCGCAGCACGCTCAGCCCCAGCGGCAGCCACGTGTAGATGCCCGGAGCGGCGCGCCGGATGTATCCGGCCCGGACCAGGAGCCGGTGGCTGGCCACCTCGGCATCGGCAGGATCTTCACGGAGGGTGCGCAGGAACAGCTTGGAGAGTCGAAGGACCACAGGTGGGGTATCCGTTTCTGGGGAAGTGCGGGCAAAACTGGGAAAACCGGCAAGAACCGGGGAAAACGTCCAGGTACTAATCTACCGCCAAGAATCCGCCTTCCGACCGCCGGGGCGGAGCCCGGACCCTCCCCTGGCCGCCCGTCCGGACCTTTCCCGGATGCAGAAGAGCCACGCCATGGCGGGTGGAAGCCCCTGGCCGTTTCCGGCTGGTCATCCTGTCATGGCGTGGCTCTGCGGCCCCCAGTACCGCCGGATCTCCGGCTGTGAGCTACTTGGTGGTGCCATAACGGGCGTGTCCAGCCCTGGAGAATTTCCGGGACCGCACGCGCCCACGCGACACGGCTAGGAAGAATCTATGTGACGCGCGCCCCGGAAACAAGAGTTCGCATCCGGTTACTTTTCCGCCGCAGTCAGAAAAGGACCGTGGCGAACGTGCCCACCTGGTGGAACCCCACCCGTTCGTAGGTGGCCCGGGCCTTGGCGTTGAAGCCGTTGACGTAGAGGCTCGTGACGGGGGCAAGGGTCTGGGCCTGGACCACGACGGCGGCCATATAGCCTGCGCTGAGTCCCAGGCCGCGGAATTCGGGGTTCATCCAGACGCCCTGGATCTGTGTGACCTCCGGTGTCACGGCCCCGAGTTCGGCCTTGAAGACGACCTCGCCGGCCTGGTTCAGGTGCACGAGCGAGTGTCCCTGGCGGATCAGTGCCTTCACGCGGCGGCTGTAGTATTCCCTCCCGCCAAGGTAGGGCGAGTAGCCGACTTCTTCCTCGAACATCGCAGCACATGCAGGCAGGATCTTGTCGAAGTCCGCGAGGTCGCCAAACCCCAAGGCCGCGTTCGGCCGGACTGCGGGCGGCCCCGTGATGGTCATCAGTGGCTGGTCGTCGCGGACTTCGTGCGCCGTCTGGCCGAGCTGTTCCTGCGCGGCGTAGATGGCCATCACCGTTTCCGCAGGGCCGAAGACCGAGGCGTAGCGGCGCCCCGACCGGTGGGCAGCCATGGCAACGAGCCCCGCGAATTCCGGGTCCAGTTGCACCGGGACCAGGTTCGCGCCGGCCCAGCACGCACCGATGAGGGCGCCGCCGTCGAACACGCCGAGGATGTTGGCGCCCCCGGTCGTCGGGGACGCCGTCCCGGCGGTCTCCAGATGGGACAGGATGAAGACATTGGCGACGGCGTCCTGCCCGGCCAGTGCCAGCAACTGTGCGGTGTCCGAGCTCCCCAGAACACGGACTGTGACGCCGGAAGCGGCGCCGTCCCTACGAGACGCTAACCACGGGGCTACCCTTGACAGCATCTTCGCCATCGGCCTCCCCCATCTCTTCAGCGATACGCATGGCCTCTTCGATCAGTGTCTCAACAATCTGGTCCTCGGGGACAGTCTTGATGACCTCGCCCCGCACGAAGATCTGGCCCTTGCCGTTGCCGGACGCCACGCCGAGGTCCGCTTCACGGGCCTCGCCCGGGCCGTTCACGACGCAGCCCATGACCGCGACCCGCAGGGGGATCTCCATGCCTTCGAGTCCCGCGGTGACCTGCTCGGCGAGCGTGTAGACGTCCACCTGGGCGCGGCCGCAGGACGGGCAGGAGACAATCTCCAGCTTGCGCGGGCGCAGGTTGAGCGACTGCAGGATCTGGTTGCCCACCTTGATTTCCTCCACCGGCGGCGCGGAGAGGGAGACGCGGATGGTGTCGCCGATGCCGCGGGAGAGCAGGGCGCCGAACGCCGTGGCGGACTTGATGGTGCCCTGGAACGCCGGTCCGGCCTCAGTGACGCCGAGGTGCAGCGGCCAGTCGCCCTTTTCTGCCAGCATCTCGTACGCGGCGACCATGATGACCGGGTCATTATGCTTGACCGAGATCTTGAAGTCGTGGAAGCCGTGTTCCTCAAACAGGGACGCTTCCCAGACGGCGGATTCCACCAGCGCTTCCGGGGTGGCCTTGCCGTATTTCTTCAGGATGCCGGGCTCAAGCGAACCGGCGTTGACGCCGATCCGGATCGAAGTGCCGTGGTCCTTGGCCGCGCGGGCGATTTCCTTGACCTGGTCATCGAACTTGCGGATGTTGCCGGGGTTCACGCGCACAGCGGCGCAGCCCGCCTCGATGGCGGCGAAGACGTACTTCGGCTGGAAGTGAATGTCCGCAATCACGGGGATTTGGGACTTCCTGGCAATGATCGGCAGCGCCGCCGCGTCGTCAGCAGACGGGCAGGCTACGCGAACGATGTCGCAGCCGGAGGCCGTGAGTTCGGCGATCTGCTGCAGGGTGGCGTTGATGTCGGTGGTGGGCGTCGTGGTCATCGACTGGACGCTGATCGGGGAATCGGAGCCGACGCCGACGGAACCCACCTTGATCTGCCGCGTTTTCCTGCGGGGGGCAAGGACGGGCGGCGGCGCTGACGGCATTCCCAGGCTGACCGAGGTCACATGGACTCCTAATATCGAAGTATCGAAGGTCTGTAAGGGGGTAAAGGCTACGCGGCGTGCTCGGCCAGGAGGCCGGTCACGGGTGCCCACACGGTGGTGCGTGTGCCGGAAATCGCGCCGGCTGCCGCGAACGGGTCCTGCTTGAGGAGCTCGTTCAGGGCCGTCTCATCGGCTGCCTTGAAGATCAGGAGGGCGCCGGCGCCGTCCCCATAGGGGCCGCTGGCGAGCAGCGCGCCGTCCTGGGCAAGTCCCGCAGTCCATTCGCGGTGCGCAGGGCGGCTGGCGTCGCGGGCCTCGGAAGATTCGGCGTCGTAAACGTACTCCACAGCAAAAACAGTCATACGGATACACTATCTCCCTGCCTGCCCGGTTCCCATCCGGGCCACGTTGGAGCGCTCAGCCGGGGAAGAGAACCTTGGCCAGCCCCGCGATACCTGCTGCCCACAGCATCGACGCGAGAGTTCCGATGATGAACCGTTCGGCCGCCACCGGTGTGGCCTTCAGTTCGGCGAAACGGCCAAGACCCTTGATGGCCACCACGTAGGCAATGGCCACGGGCTGTCCGGCGAGGATGGCGAAGCAGACCGCCAGCCGCTCGAGGACACCGATGATCGCGCCGCCCCGCAGGATGCGTGCACTGGCAGCGTCGGTCGACTCAGCCGCCGGCTCCGGCCGGGCTTCCGACGGCGGGTCCGCCTGCGATACGGTTTGCGGGGACCCGGGGTCAACGGTGACGTCGGCCGAGGGGTCCTCCGCGGCGTCAACGACGGCAGCGTCGGCAGCGTCGGCCCTGTCGTCGATGGTCCGGGCCAGCCGGAAGACCAGGGCCGTGACCGGCCAGCCGGCAAAGCCGGCGATGAGCAGTGCCAGGGTGATCCAGAGGACGTTCACCTGTTTCCTTCCGCGCTGTTGACCCGGGGGCGCGGGGTGCCGGCGCCGCGATTGCCAGCATCCGCATCCGCCAAACCGTCCGTGCCCGTGACCAGGCCGTGGGCCAGTGCCAGCAGCATTTCCGCAGCCGGCCTTGCCGCCCATTCTTCCTGCCAGCCCGACCGCAGCAGCGCACGGCTCACCGACTGCTCCGTGATTCCGAGTTTCCGGGCCGCGATTTTCTGCGTCCCGTGCGTGCCGGAGTGGCCGTGCTGCACCGAGCGCAGCTCATCGACCACCTTCCATTGCGCCGCGGTCCGGTCCTGGACCAGCCGTCCGATCAGCCGGAGCACGGCCTCGGCATTGGCACATGCCCTGCTTCCCGCCGATCCTTCGCCCGGTCCGCGCGCAGGGCCGTCCTCCGCCGTTGGGGCAGAGGGCGGCGCCCCTGCCCGTCCCGGACCGCCGGCAATCACGGAGAGCGGCACATGCGCGGCGGCGGACTTGGCCCGGTCCACGGCCAGCCGGGCAGCCACGAAGGCGGGCCCGGAACCTTCCCGGGGGCTGGCCGGCAGCGGCTCGTCTACGGCTCCCACACCGATCCCGACGTACCAGCGGCCGCTGCGCAGGGCGTGCAGGGCGATTTCGACCACTTCGTCCGGGCGTTCAACCACGCCTTGGACCTCGTCGCCGACGGAGCGCTCGAAGCGGCCGGCGGTGGAGAGCGTAGCCAGGTCGGAGAGCAGGCCGGGAACGCGGTCGACGTCGGAAGTGCTGCCGCGCTGGTCGATGGTCATGACGTACATAGGTCAACCCTAGGAGGTCTATTTTGATAAATCAATCGTTTTCAACTGATTAGTGAAAGTCAGCCGAAATAAGCTAATAACGATGAATCAGTGCTATCCGGTTGGACCGCCTTGCTGGGGGCATCTGGCCGTCCGGGCATACCCGGCGCCGTCCGGGGGCACTTTGACACGAAACGCCGGGCGCCGTCGCAGATTTCGACGCCGGTCCGCGGCAAAAGTGCCCCCGGACCGCGGGGATAAGCGCCCGGTCAGCCACCCCCTCGGGCCAACGAACGGAAGCCCGGACCAAGGGCCGGGGGCTCAGCCGAAGAGGTTGACGGGTTTGACGATGTCCGCGTAGATCAGCAGCGCGCTCATGCCCATCAGCAGCACAGCCACGACGTAGGTCACCGGGAGCATCTTGGCGATGTCGAAGGCACCTGGATCGGGGCGGCCGAACAGCTTGGCAATCCGGCGCCGGGCCCCCTCATACAGCGCTCCGGCCACATGGCCGCCGTCGAGCGGCAGCAGCGGTACGAGGTTGAAGACGGCCAGGGCGAAGTTGAGGCCGGCCAGCAGTCCCACCAGGGCGGCAAACCGCGACTGCAGCGGAACGTCCTCCATGGCGGCGACCTCACCGGCCACGCGGCCGACGCCCACCACGCTGATGGGGCCGTTGGGGTCCCGGGGCTCCTCGCTGAACGCCGCTTTCGCCACACCCGATACGCGGGCGGGCAGGTTCACGATCACGCCGGCCACCTGCTTGATGTTTTCCCCTGCCATCGGCAGCACCGCCGACGCCGGCTGCGGGACGAGGGCCGTCTGGGCGCCGATGCCCAGGAACCCGACGTCCTGGTACTGGAGCTTTCCGCCGGAATCCTTGGTCTGGCGGCCGTCGGCACCAATCACCGGACGCGAGGAAAGTACCGGGGTGACAGTGCCGGTGACGGAAGCGCCGTCGCGCGTCACCGTAATGCTGACTTGCTTGCCCGCCGACGCACGGATCCAGCCGGTGAGTTCGTCCCAGCTGGTGACGGCCTTGCCGTCAAAGGAGGTGATGACGTCGTTCGGCTTCAGCCCGGCGGCGGCCGCGGGGGTGAGCTTGCAGTCCGCGGAATTCGGGTCAACGGTCTCCCCCGCCTTGACCTGGCACTTGGAGACATCGGCGATGGTGGTGGTCTGCGCCGCAACGCCGAACCCCATGAGCAGCACGGCCGTCAGCACAACGCCGATCAGCACGTTCATGGCCGGCCCGCCCAGCATGATGATGACTTTCTTCCAGACCGCCAGCCGGTAGAAAACACGGTTCCCGTCCTCGGGGCCGACTTCCTCGTGGGCCAGGGACCGGGCGTCGGAGGCGAGGGACTGGAACATGCCGGTGCTGGACGGCCGGACCGTCCCGTCCTCTTTGTTCGGCGGGTACATGCCGATCATGGAGACGTAGCCGCCCAGCGGGATGGCCTTGAAGCCGTATTCGGTCTCGCCCCGGCGCGTGGACCAGAGGGTCGGTCCGAAGCCGATCATGTACTTGGTCACCCGGACCTTGAAGAGCTTGGCCGGCAGCAGGTGCCCCACCTCATGCAGGGCTATGGACACGGCGATGCCGATCGCCACGAAGACGACACCGAGAATAAAGAGGAGGACGGGGCTCATGCGTTGATCTGCTGCTTCCTAGACGCTCTTGACGGCTAAACGTTCGTGGGTGCGGGCGCGTGCCCACCGTTCAGCATCCAGCACGGACTCCACCGTCAGCCCGGAGGATCCTGTGTGTTCGCTGAGTACGGCTTCGATCGTATCCACGATGTCCATGAAGCGGATGCGGCCGGCGTGGAACGCCATCACGGCCTCCTCGTTGGCGGCGTTGAAGACGGCCGGGTAGGTGCTCCCCCGTTGTGCGGCAGCCTTCGCGAGGCCGACGGCGGGGAACGCCACGGTGTCCAGCGGCTCGAAGGTCCAGCTGGTGGCCTTGCTCCAGTCGCAGGCTTGGGCGGCCTGGGGCACGCGGTCGGGCCAGCCGAGGCCCAGGGCGATGGGGAGGCGCATGTCCGGCGGGGAGGCCTGGGCGATCGTGGAGCCGTCGACGAACTGGACCATCGAGTGGACCACCGACTGCGGGTGGACGACGACGTCGATCCTCTCCAGCGGGATGTCAAAGAGCAGGTGGGCCTCAATGACTTCCAGGCCCTTGTTCACCAGGCTGGCGGAGTTCGTGGTGACCATAAGGCCCATGTCCCAGGTGGGGTGCGCGAGTGCGTCCTGCGGCGAGACGTCGTGCAGCTCTTCGCGGGTCTTGCCGCGGAACGGGCCGCCGGAGGCGGTCAGGACCAGCCGGTCCACCTCTGCGGGCGTGCCGGAGCGCAGGCACTGGGCAATCGCGGAGTGTTCTGAATCCACCGGGACGATCTGGCCCTCGCGGGCCGCGGCCTTGACCAGCGCGCCGCCCACGATCAGGGATTCCTTGTTGGCCAGGGCCAGGGTGGCCCCGGATTTGAGGGCGGCCAGGGTCGGGGCCAGGCCGATGGAGCCGGTGATGCCGTTGAGCACGACGTCGGCCTCGATTTCCGCGATGCGCGTCGACGCGTCCGGGCCGGCCACGATTTCCGGGCGGTAGCCGATCAGCCCGGCCGCGCGGGCCGCGTCGTCAATCAGCCCGTGGAGGGCGGAGGCATCCCCGGTGGCGACGCCGACCGCCTGGGCGCGGGTGTGCACGGCCTGCCGCGCCAGGAGTTCGAGGTTGCCGCCGCCGGCGCTCAGTGCCACGACCTCAAAAAGGTGCGGGGCGCCGTCGACGACGTCCATCGCCTGCGTGCCGATGGAACCGGTGGACCCGAGGAGGACGATCTTGCGCGGCTGCATGGCTTAAGTATCCCGCACGGCTTGGGTGAGGTGAGTTCTCGCGGACCGCCGCAGCACGTTGACGCCCCCGCCGGCAGGCGTAACGTGGGGATCGTGGAGTGGACGGCCTGGTTTGACGCGCCGGAGTACGAGTTCGCCCGGCAGGTGCTGCAGCGCGGCGTCGCCTTGCTCTACTTCGTGGCGTTCCTGTCCTCGCTCAACCAGTTCCCCGCCCTGCTCGGCGAGCGCGGGCTGCTTCCGGTGCCGGATTTCCTCGAAGGCTTCAGCCGCCTGCGCCGGCCCTCCCTGTTCCGGTGGCGCTACTCGGACCGTCTCCTCCGGGGCGTGTGCTGGGCCGGGCTTGGCATCGCCGCGGCCCTTGTCGCGGGACTCCCCCAGCTCGGGCCGCCGTGGGTCCCGCTGCTTGCCTCCCTGGCCCTGTGGCTGCTGTACATGTCGATCGTCAACGTGGGACAGACGTTCTACGGCTTCGGCTGGGAAATGCTGCTGCTCGAAGCGGGTTTCACGGTTGCCTTCCTCGGCTCCGACCAGACTCCCCCGCCGCGGACCATCCTGATCCTGCTGGCGTGGCTGGTGTTCCGCCTGGAATTCGGCGCCGGCATGATCAAGATCCGGGGCGGCCGCGAATGGCGGGACCTGACGGCGCTGTACTACCACCATGAGACGCAGCCGATGCCCGGGCCGCTGAGCCGGCAGGCCCATCTGCTGCCGAAGTCCTTCCACCGCCTGGAGGTCCTGGGCAACCATTTCGCCCAGCTGGTGGTGCCGTTCTTCCTCTTTGCCCCGCAGCCGCTGGCCGGCGCCGCGGCGGGGATCATCATCTTCACCCAGCTCTGGCTCGTGGCCAGCGGGAACTTTGCCTGGCTCAACTGGATGGCGATCCTGCTGGCCTTTGCGGCAGTCAGTGACCCGGTGGCGCACGCGGTGCTGCCGGCCGTCCCCGTGGCCGGGGACGGCCAGGGTGCGCAGTCCCCTTTGTGGTGGCTGGCAGTGGTCCTGGCCGCCACCGTGTTGCTGGTGGTGCTCAGCTACCGCCCGGTCGAGAACCTGCTCTCCCACTATCAGCTGATGAACGCCAGCTTCAACCGCTGGCAGTTGGTCAACGCCTACGGCGCCTTCGGCACGGTCACGAAGAGGCGGATCGAGATCGTGGTGGAGGGCACCCTGTCGGCGGACCCGGACGACGACTCGGCCTGGCGCGAGTACCGTTTCCGGGGAAAGCCCGGGGATCTCCGCCGCATCCCGCGCCAATGGGCCCCCTACCACCTGCGGCTCGACTGGCTGATGTGGTTCCTGCCGCTGCGCACCGTACACGTGGCATGGTTCTACGCCTTCCTGGCCAAGCTGCTGGAGGCGGACCGGCCCACGCTGCGGCTGTTGCGCGATGATCCGTTCGACGGCGAGCGCCCCCGCTGGGTGCGGGTCCGCAGCTACCTCTACCGATTCTCCACCAGGGCCGAGTTCCGAGAGACGGGCCAGCGGTGGATCCGGATCCTGCTGCAGGAGTCGATCCCGCCGTCATCCTTGCGTCCGCCAGGCTGACGGCATCCTTGCCGCCGGCGGGCTGACGGCGGCGTGGCGCTTAGCGGCCCGCGCGGCGGAGGGTGGACCCGGCGTGCTTCAGGATGGGTCCGTCGATCATCCTGCCCCTGAACTGGAAGACCCCCGACCCGGCCGCGGCTGCCGCGTCGAGGAGTTCGGCGGCAGCGGCAAGCTCGGCGTCGGAGGGCGCATAGGCGTCCCGGACCACGGCCACCTGGTTCGGGTGGATGCAGGCCTTGGAGGCGAAACCGGACGCGACGGCGTCGCGGGCCTCCAGTGCCAGCCCGTCAAGGTCCGGGATGTTGACGTAGACGGAGTCGATGGCCTCCTTGCCGAAGGCGCCGGCGGCCAGCAGCACGGTGGAGCGGGCATGCAGCGCGACCGCGCGGTAGTCGCCGTTCCCGGTCCGGCTGGAGGTTCCGCCGAGGGACGCAAGCAGGTCCTCGGCGCCCCACATGAGGCCGACGACGTTCGGTTCGGCGGCGATGGCCGCGGCGTTCAGGATCCCCGCAGCCGTCTCGCAGAGGGCAATCACGGCGTAGCCCTCCAGTTCCCGGAGCTGGGCTGCGCTTTCGGCCTTTGCGAGCATGAGGTGGCGGTACGGGGTGTGCTTGAGGCAGTGGAGGTCCTTCTCGAACTCGTCCGTGCCCGCCGGGTTGACCCTGATGATCGTGCGGCTGGGATCCAGTTCCGGGACGTCCCCGGTGGCGCCGAGCTGCGCGAGGATGGCGCCGCGGGCACGCTGTTTGTCGGCCGGGGCGACGGCGTCCTCCAGGTCGATGATCACGGCGTCGGAACGCTCGGCGGCCTTCTGGTAACGCTCGGGGCGGTCGGCGGGACAAAACAGCAGGGCAGGACCCATCAGGAAACTCATGTGTCTATTCTCCCCTTTTGCGCTGTTTCTTTCTGCGCTTCAGTGTGCGCCTTGCGGGTCCACATCAGGCAGCTGCGCGTGGCGAGGGCCACGACGTCACCGTGCTGGTTCCTGCCGGTGTGCTTCATGGTCACCACGCCCTGGCCCGGGCGGGAGGCGGAGAGCCGCTTACCGGTGATGACCGTCTCGGTATACAGGGTGTCCCCGTGGTAGAGCGGGTGCGGGAAGGACACATCCGTCAGGCCGAGCTGGGCGATAATGGTGCCCTGCGTCAGCTGGGGCACGGACTGGCCCACCACGGTGGCCAGCGTGAACATCGAGTTCATGAGCCGCTGCCCGAACGGCTGGCCCGCGCTCCAGGCCGCATCGAGGTGCAGCGCCTGGGTGTTCATGGTCATGGTGGTGAAGAGGACATTGTCCGTCTCCGTCACGGTCCGGCCGGGCCGGTGGGCGTAGACGGCGTCCTCGTCGAGTTCGTCGAAGTAGAGGCCGCGCTGCTCGATGACGCGGGGTTCGGCGGCGTGCCCGGGGTTCGTTGTCATACGGTGAGTTCCTGGTCTTCTTCGAAGAGTTCCGCGCCGGTTGCCGCGGCGACGTCCTCGGCCGTCACGTTGGGGGCAAGTTCGCGCAGAACCAGCCGGGACTTACCGCCTTCGGCCACGATGTCGATCACGGCGAGGTCCGTGATGATCCGGTCCACGCAGCCTTTGCCCGTCAGCGGCAGCGTGCAGTGTTCCACGATCTTCGGCCTGCCGTTCCGGTCCACGTGCTCCATCATCACGATCACCTTCTTGGCACCGAAGACGAGGTCCATCGCACCGCCCATGCCCTTGACCATCTTGCCCGGGATCATCCAGTTGGCCAGGTCGCCGTTGGCGGCGACCTCCATGGCGCCGAGCACGGCGACATCCACGTGGCCGCCACGGATCATGCCGAAGGATGCCGCGGAGTCGAAGAACGCGGCGCCCTTGTTGACGGTGACGGTTTCCTTGCCGGCGTTGATCAGGTCCGGATCGACCTGATCCTCGCGAGGGTAGGGCCCGACGCCCAGGATGCCGTTCTCCGAATGCAGCACCACCTCGATGCCGGCCGGAATGTAGTTGGGGATCAGCGTGGGCATGCCGATCCCCAGGTTGACGTACTGGCCGTTGTGCAGTTCCCGTGCCACGCGGGCGGCCAGTTCGTTCCGCGTCCAGCCCTTCGTGTCAGGGCTGACGCCCTCGGGGTGTTCGACGGCGGACCGGCGGTATTCGTGCCGGACGGCTTCGGGACGCGGCGGCGCGCCCTGCGGGCTGTTCGTTTCCACGGCTATGCTCCTGCCTGTTCGCCGGCCGGAACTCCGGTGCCGGACGCGGACACTGTGATGGTCCGCTTTTCGATGCGTTTCTCGCCCTGCGGGGCGAGGACGACCCGCTGGACGAAGATGCCGGGGACGTGGACATGTTCCGGATCCAGTTCGCCCGGTTCCACGAGTTCCTCGATCTCTGCAATGGTGATCTTCCCGGCCATTGCGCACAGCGGGTTGAAGTTCATCGCGGTGGCGTGGAACACGAGGTTTCCGTGGCGGTCACCCTTCCAGGCGTGGACCAGCCCGAAGTCCGGTGTCAGGGACTCCTCGAGGACGTAGTCTGCACCCTTGAAGGTGCGGACTTCCTTCGGCGCGGAGGCGATCGCGATGTTGCCCGCAGCGTCGTACTTCTGCGGCAGGCCGCCGTCGGAGACCTGGGTGCCGACGCCGGCCGGCGTGAAGAACGCCGGGATGCCCGCCCCGCCGGCACGCAGCTTTTCCGCCAGCGTGCCCTGCGGGGTGAGGACCACCTCGAGTTCGCCGGCGAGGTACTGCCGGGCGAACTCCTTGTTCTCCCCCACGTAGGAGCTGATCGTGCGCCGGATCCTGCCGTCCTTCAGCAGGATCCCCAGGCCCCAGTCGTCGACGCCGCAGTTGTTGCTGACGGTTTCCAGGTCCTTGGTACCGTGCGCGTGCAGGGCATCGATCAGGGCCACGGGAATGCCGCAAAGCCCGAACCCCCCGACGGCGAGGGAGGCGCCGTCGGGAATGTCCGCCACCGCCTCGGCAGCGCTGGCAACAACCTTGTTAATCATCGTCGATCCTTCCGGCCGGCTACAGTCCCAGTTCGCGGGCGATCAGCATCAGCTGGACCTCCGTGGTGCCCTCGCCCACTTCAAGGATCTTGGAGTCGCGGTAGTGGCGCGCCACGGTGAAATCGTTGATGAAGCCATAGCCGCCGAACACCTGGGTGGCGTCCCGCGCGTTGTCCATGGCTGCCTCGCCTGCGACCATCTTAGCGATGGCCGCTTCGGTCTTGAACGGCTTGCCGGCGAGCATCCTGGCGGCCGCGTCGTAGTACGCCAGGCGGGCTGTGTGGGCGCGGGCCTGCATGCGGGCGATCTTGAACGCGATGGCCTGGTACTTGCCGATGTTCTGCCCGAACGCGCTGCGTTCCTTGGCGTATTTCACCGACTGGTCAACGCACCCCTGGGCCGCGCCGACCGCCAGGGCTGCGATCGCGATGCGGCCCTCATCAAGGATGGAGAGGAAGTTGGCGTAGCCGCGGCCCCGGGTGCCGAGCAGGTTGGCTTCGGGGACGTGGACGTTGTCCAGGGTCAGGGGGTGGGTGTCCGAGGCATTCCAGCCGACCTTATTGTAGGCCTTCTCCGCCTTGAAGCCCGGAGTGTTGGTTGGCACCAGGATGGTGGAGATTTCCTTCTTGATGCTGCCGTCCGGGCGTTCCTGCTGGCCGGTCACGGCCGTGACCGTGACAAGGCGGGTGATGTCCGTGCCGGAGTTGGTGATGAACTCCTTGTTGCCGTTGATGATCCACTCCCCGCCCTCAACCCGGGCCGTGGTCTTGGTGCCGCTGGCGTCCGAGCCCGCTTCCGGCTCCGTTAGGCCAAAGCCGGCGAGCGCCTTGCCGGAAGCCAGCAGAGGCAGCCACTCCTGCTTCTGGGCCTCGTTGCCGAAACGGTGGATCGGCATGGCGCCGAGCGAGACGCCGGCTTCGAGGGTGATGGCGACGGACTGGTCCACACGGCCCAGTTGTTCGAGCGCGAGCGCCAAGGCGAAGTAGTCTCCGCCCATGCCGCCGAACTCTTCCGGGAACGGCAGTCCGAAGAGGCCCATGTCCGCCATCTGCGAGACGACTTCGTAAGGGAAACTGTGTTCAGCATCGTGCTTGGCCGAGACCGGTGCCACCACTTGATCGGCGAATTCGCGGACGGTGTCGCTGAGCTCCTGGTATTCCTCGCTGAGTTCAAAACTTGCCATGGGGATGACTCCTTTGTCTGTGCTGCGTCTGTTGTCTGTCGCTGAAGCTGGGTTGTTAGTCCGCCGCGCCCATGGCGATGACGGCTTCCTCGATGGTGTCCTCGGCCTTGGACGGTTCCGCGGCGTGGATCGTGGCGAGTACCTGGTCCGCCTTCACGAGGTCCCCGGAGGTGATGCTGATGTGGACGGTGCCGTCCAGGGGCGCCAGAAGCTGGTGCTCCATCTTCATGGCCTCCACGGAAAGCAGCACCTGGCCGGCCTCCACGGTGTCGCCGTTGCTGACGGAGACGGACACCACGGTGCCGGGCATCGGCGAGCGCACCGCCGGATCAGCGGCGCCTTCCTCGCGTTCCATGGCGGCGAGCACCCGGGCCAGCCTCGACTCGCGGCTGAGTACCTCGAGGCGGCATGACCAGCCTTCGTTGCCCAGGAAGAGCCCGGCGGGTTCGCCCGGCGTCGGGATGTCCCGGCCCGGTGCGGCGGGATCGGCATGGACCGGGGCAAACGCGTAGCTCTTCAACTCCCCGTCCAGGGTGACCTCGGCGCGGTGATCGCGGGAGAAGTCCGCGGAGGCGCTCCGCCACGGGCCGCCGTCCATCGAAACGGCCGTGCCGCCTGCTGCCGCGCTGCGCAGCGCCACCGTGGCAACGCCGCCGTCGGACGTTCCCAGCCTGATTCGGCGCGGTGCGTGCTCGCCGGGCCGCCAGCCGTCCTTGCGTTGCCACGGCCCCGGCGCGGGACTGAGCCCGTCCTGCTCCCCTTCCCGGGCTGCCGCGAACAGTGCGGCAGCCACGAGCTCGAAGTCGGCCACCCGGCGGAAGGTAAAGTCCGGCATCTTGCGTTCGATCAGGCCAGTGTCGAGGCGTCCGGCGCGGACGTCGGCGTCGTTGATCAGGAGGCGGAGGTATTCGACGTTGGTGTCAACGCCCAGGGCGGTGTACCCGGCGAGCGCCTCATCGAGCGTGTCCAGGGCCGCGGTGCGGTCGTGGCCCCACGCGATGACCTTGGCGATCATGGGATCGTAGCTGGAGGAGATCTCAAGGCCCTCGACCAGGGCAGAGTCCACCCGGACGCGGCCGGCTGAGTCAGCGGGCACTTCGTCCAGCAACACGACCCTTCCGGTCGAGGGCAGGAAGTTCTTCTCCGGAACTTCGGCATACACCCGGGCCTCCACCGAGTGCCCGGTGAGCACGACGTCGTCCTGGGTCACGGTGAGTTCCTCGCCGGCGGCGATCCGCACCTGCCATTCGACGAGGTCGACGCCGGTGACCATCTCGGTGACGGGGTGTTCGACCTGCAGGCGGGTGTTCATTTCCATGAAGAAGAACTCGTCCGGCGCAGTGTCCGAGACCAGGAACTCCACGGTGCCGGCGCCGCTGTAGTTGACGCTGCGGGCGGCGTTGCAGGCGGCCTCGCCGATCCGCGCACGGACGCTCTCGCCGTCGGGCAGGGATTCCAGCAGCGGGGACGGCGCTTCCTCGATGACCTTCTGGTGGCGGCGCTGCAGCGAGCATTCGCGTTCGCCGAGGTGGATGACGTTGCCGTGGTTGTCGGCCAGGACCTGGACCTCGATGTGCCGCGGGGTGAGGACGAGGCGCTCGAGGAAGAGGGTGTCGTCGCCGAAGGCACTCGCGGCGACGCGGCGGGCGGTGGCCAGGGTGGCCTCCAGCTCCTCCGGGCGGTCCACGACGTGCATGCCCTTGCCGCCGCCCCCGGCCGAGGGCTTGATCAGCAGCGGGAACCCGACGCCGGCCGAGGCCTCGATGAGCTGCGCGTCCGTCATCCCGGGCTCGGCGATGCCCGGGACCACGGGGACCCCGTAGCCGGTGACGTGGTTCTTGGAGCGGATCTTGTCGCCCATGACGTTCAGGGATTCGACGCCGGGACCGATGAACTTGATCCCCGCCTTTTCGAGGGCGCGGGCGAAGTCGACGTTCTCGCTCAGGAAGCCGTAACCCGGGTGCACGGCCTCTGCGCCGGTGTCCTGGCAGGCCTGGATGATGGCGTCGATCTTGAGGTAGCTCTCGGTGGCCGCCGCGGGGCCGATCCGGACGGCGACGTCGGCCTCGCGCACGTGCCGGGCGCCGGCGTCGGCGTCGGAATAGACGGCGACCGAGCGGATGCCCAGCGCCCGCAGGGTGCGGATGACCCGGCACGCGATCTCGCCGCGGTTGGCCACCAGGACGGTGCCGAACAGGGGCGTGCTGCCCTGCGGTTTCGGGGAAGGAATGGTCATTGCTGGCTCACATCCGGAACAGGCCGAAGGAGGACTCCGGCAGCGGGGTGCGGGAGACGACGTCGAGCGCCAGCCCCAGGACGGTGCGGGTATCCGCGGGGTCGATCACACCGTCATCCCACAGGCGGGCGGTGGAGTAGTAGGGGCTGCCCTGGTCCTCGTACTGGGCCTTGATCGGGGCCTTGAACGCTTCCTCGTCCGCGGCGGACCACTCCTCGCCGCGGGCCTCGTACTGGTCCCGCTTCACGGTGGCCAGCACGCTGGAGGCCTGGTTGCCGCCCATGACCGAGATCCGGGAGGCCGGCCACATCCACAGGAAGCGCGGCGAGTATGCCCGTCCGCACATCGAGTAGTTGCCGGCGCCGAAAGACCCGCCGATCACGACCGTGAGCTTGGGGACCCGGGCGGTGGCGACGGCGGTGACCATCTTGGCGCCGTTCTTGGCGATGCCGCCCTGTTCGTAGTCCTTGCCGACCATGAAGCCGGAGAGGTTCTGCAGGAAGATCAGCGGGATACCGCGCTGGTCGCAGAGTTCGATGAAGTGCGCGCCCTTGAGCGAGGACTCGCTGAAGAGCACGCCGTTGTTCGCCACGATGCCTACCGGGTGGCCGTGCAGCTTCGCGAAGCCGGTGACCAGGGTGGCGCCGTAATTTTTTTTGAACTCGTGGTAGCGGCTGCCGTCCACCAGCCGGGCGATCACCTCGCGGACGTCGTACTGGGCGTTGACGTCGGTGGGGACGGCACCGTAGAGCTCCCCCGGATCCGCGAGGGGTTCGACGGCGGTGTCCACGTCCCAGACGGGGGCGGCAGGCCGCGGCAGTGTGGCAACGATGTCGCGGACGATCTGGAGGGCATGCTCATCGTTCTCGGCCAGGTGGTCCGTGACGCCGGAGATCTTCGAGTGCACGTCGCCGCCGCCGAGCTCCTCGGCCGTGACGATCTCGCCGATGGCGGCCTTCACCAGCGGCGGGCCGCCCAGGAAGATGGTGCCCTGGTTGCGGACAATCACGGTCTCATCGCTCATCGCGGGGACGTAGGCGCCGCCGGCGGTGCAGGAGCCCATGACGGACGCGATCTGCGGGATGCGGGCCGCGGACATCCTGGCCTGGTTGAAGAAGATCCGGCCGAAGTGTTCCTTGTCCGGGAAGACCTCGTCCTGCTTGGGCAGGAAGGCCCCTCCCGAGTCCACGAGGTAGATGCAGGGCAGCCGGTTCTCCAGCGCGATTTCCTGCGCCCTGAGGTGCTTCTTCACCGTCATCGGATAGTAGGTGCCGCCCTTGACGGTGGCGTCGTTGGAGATCACGAGGACCTGGCGGCCGTGCACGAGGCCGATGCCGGCAATGACCCCTGCGCCCGGTGAGTCATCGTTGTACATGCCGTTGGCGGCCAGCGGGGCAATTTCGAGGAAGGGGCTGCCGTCGTCCAGCAACTGGTTGATGCGCTCGCGCGGGAGGAGCTTGCCGCGGGCCACGTGGCGTTCCCGCGATTTTTCCGGCCCGCCCAGGGCGGCGGCGGCGAGCCGTTCCTTCAGCTCGCGGGCCAGCCCCAGCTGGGCCTCGCGGTTCGCGGCGAAGGCGGCGCTTGTGGCATCCACCCGGCTGGCGATTGTCTCCATTGACTGCTTCCGTTCCCTGACCTTGGTGCCGGAGCCCGCCCGGCGGGCCGCCCAGCCATTTCGGTTAGTACCGCATAACTGAGATTTAGGTTAGTCTCTATTAACTGTGATGTCCAACACAGGCGCGTCCTCCGCGGGCGCGGCGGCGGAACCGGAAGTGGCGGAATCCGCGGCGTGCAGGAAGCGTCCACGAGGAGATGTGCCGGTGACCGAACCCAGCCCGACCACCCAGTCCGATCCCCAATCGGGCACCCAGGCGGGCACCCAGCGGAGCCAGGCCAAGGAGAACCGGCGGCAGGCCCTTCTGTCCGCCGCCGCCGCCCTCTTCGCCATCGAGGGCTTCAACCGCGTCTCCCTTGAGGACCTCGGTGCCGCCGCGGGCGTGAGCGGCCCGGCGGTCTACCGGCATTTTGCCGGCAAGCAGGCCGTCCTCGGCGCCTTGCTGCTGAGCGCCAGCCAGGACCTGCTCGACGGCGGCCGCAGGGTCGTGGCGGAGTCCGACGGCGCCGCCGTCGCCTTGTCGCACCTGGTGGCGTTCCACGTGGACTTCGCCCTGAGGAACCCCGACGTCATCCGCGTCCAGGACCAGGATTTCAGCAACCTGGCCGGCGAGGACCAGTCCGAGGTCCGCACCCTCCAGCGCAGCTATGTGGAGCTCTGGGTCGACGTCCTGGCCGGGCTGCACGAAGGGACCGAGGCAGCCGAACTGCGGATGCGGGCACACGCTACCTTCGGCCTGATCAACTCCACACCGCACTCGGTGCGCGCCCACGGCCGCAGGCTGGCGATCAAACGTGCCCGCCCGCTGCTGGAGAGCATGGCGCTGGCTGCCCTAATGGCCCCGGCCGCGCCTTCCGCCTGACAGCATCCGTCCTGGCCGTCGGCTGCCCGGTGCCCGGTGCCCGGTGCCCGGTGCCCGGTGCCCGGTGCCCGGGATCATTCTGGGCTCACTCCGGGGGCACTTTGGCGCGGCCACGCCCTCACCTGGGCCGCCGCCGTCGAAAATTATCCTCAAAGTGCCCCGCCACGGGGGCACCCCCACGAGGCGACCACGTAAAACAGCCCGGCCAGGAACGAAGCCACCTCCGGCAGCCGACATCTGTCACCTCCTGGGTACCGGGCGTCTTCCGGCCGGGGCCCGCCGCCCTTACCGCCGCGGCGCACAGCGGGGGCACTTTGGCCCGGACACACCGCAGATCCGGGTGGCCAAGGCCCAATCCCCCTTCAGAGTGACCCCCGACCCCCCGCAATCGCCCCGCGGGATGGCTGCACCCCACCTGTCGAAGAGGAGTCCGGTCATGGACGTGAATCCAGCGAAAGCGACTGCTTCGGCCTCAGCCTCCACTTCCCCGCCACCCGCGGGTGCAGCAGGATCCCTGAACGGTAAGACGGAGCTGAATAAGTATGTCCTGGTCATGCAGTACACCTGTGTTGACGGCGATACCTGGGAAACGGTCGCGCGAATTCGGAATGAAAGCTGAGATCCTCCGAGCTTTCAACAGATCGACGACACTCAAAGCCGGTGCGGTCATTGATTTGCGTGGGAGAGACGTTCCCCAAAAGGGAGCCGGCGGGCGATTTGAGCCCAACCCGGATGGAACCGGGACCTACATCATCGAGGCCGAGGACACGGTCGCAGGACTTAGTAGCCGGTTCGGGCTTCCCGGATACGCAATCCGGGGTGCCAATCTATCAATCCGCGGCCAGGGAGCAGAGCTATTAGTCGCCCCTGGACAGAAAATCACCATCCCGAGCACGCTGTGAGGCGCTTGCCGGCAAGTTGCAAACTGACCTTCTCTACTCTGGAAAGGTGCCGGGGCCTAGCGGAGAAGCCCGAAATTCCGGGCGGCAGATAGCCGAGAACTTCAGACTTAGCCAGGCGGCTGCGCGGCGGAGATGGCAGCCGGCGGCCAGGCTTGCCCCGGCGCCCCTGGCGTCAGGCTCGGTCAGCCCGGCGCCCTGACGCCCGGTCGGTTTGAGGAGGTGGCTGCGTGACATGTGCCGGTAGACATGGGGCTCCTGTTTGCGGATCCCCTCCTGGGACGACCAGGAGGAATCGTTGACCCGTACCCGGCGGTCGGGTGGCTAAAAGGGATGCACACGCTCGGAGAGGCTCCTCTGTGCCCGCTCTTCAACAACCCACTGAACAGCTCCAGGAGCGGGTGGGCTTGAGAAGGAGGAATTGCATATTGGGGATGAATGAGACGTGCAAGTTGGCTGGTGGCGATACTTCCGTCCGGCGCAGTTCTGCTCACGGGCTGCCGCGATCCGAAGGCCAGCGTGCATAACCAGATCCGGCATGACGCCGAAGAGCTGGCACTGGCCGCCGCAGATCTCGCACATCGGGACGGCCTGCTCGTCCGCCGGACCCGGAACGTTTCCGATCCGCCAAATCAGTTTTCGCCGTTCCCAGAGTTTTTTAGGATTCTCGTTACAGTTTGTTGGCTGCCGGACATTAACAGGGCATGAGCTTGCAAACGATGGGGGAACGGGTGGATCTGGAGAGGGAGAAACGGTTCCTGGCCGCTCACACGGCGGCCCACGACCGTATCTACCGCTATTTTCGGCGCAGGACGGACGGCGCCGCCACCGCGGAGGACCTGTGCGCTGAGGTTTTCAGGATTGTCTGGGAGAAGTCCGGACACGCCGATGACCTCTCGGTCATCGTCCTTTTCGGCGTGGCCAGGAACGTGCTCCGAAATCATGACAGGTCTTTATCCCGGTCGGCCGGACTCATCGGAGCTTTGCGCTTCGAGCGCGTCCATGGACCATCCGCCGGGGGATCCGCCGTCCGTGATGGCATCGACCGCCTGTCCCCGAAGGAGCGGGAGGTGTTACTGCTGACGTACCGGGACGGACTCACCGCCGTCGAAGTGTCCCATCTGCTCAACACATCGGCGGCTGCCGTGCGAATGCGCCTGCACCGGGCGCGCAAGGAACTAGGCCGAATACTTCAGCAGCAGACGGTGTCAGAAGGAGCAACAGAATGAGCCAGGACCACTCCGCGGCGGACCTCCTTTCAGCCGCCGATCCTGCGCGCACGATCACCGAGGAGGAACTGATCCGCAGCCGCCGGCGGTCTTTGTCGTTCGTCAATTCTGAGGTCACCCACCCCGCCGTTGGCGGATCCGTCCACGACTTCCACCGCGCGCCGGCCAAACGCCATTGGGGGCGTTTCACTGCTGCCGGGCTTGCGGCAGCGGCGGTCGCGGCGGTCGCGGCCGGCATACTCGTCGCCACGGGTTTCGTCACGGGTCCGGAGAACACGGCTGCGGCGCCGACCGTCGGTGAGGCCACTGTGAGGGCGACACAGGCTGGCCCGGGGAAGTCTTCCCTGGCTGGCCCCACTGTTACCGACTCGTTTGGGAACGTGGATTACTACACCACCGTCTCCGGTGACACGTCTGCGGGAGTGGCTGCATCCTTCGGCGTCTCCGAGGCAAAGCTCGCCGAGTTCAATGGCCTCGACCAAGGCGCACGACTGGTGGCGGGCACGAAGCTGCGACTGATCCCCGCCCCGGGTCCGATCACCGGGGCGAAGGGTGCGGCCGTCGTCGACGCCAGCGGCATCCCCATCAGCTACGTGATTGAACCCAATGACACCCTCGACGGGATCACATACCGGTTCGGGCTCACCGGCGAGCAGTTGGCTGAAGCGAACAAGGTCCCGTACGTGTACGAGAAGGGCAACACCTACTTTGTCCGTGCCGGGAACCACATCCAGCTGCAGAAGAACCCGGTCGACAGCCGGGCCGGCGCGGGAGCAACCGTGAACAATTCATTCGGTCAAGCCATCTTCTACACCACCGTCGACGGCGACTCCTTCGACAGCCTCGGCTACAAATTCCGGTCCACCACGGACCAGCTGCTGCAGTACAACCCCTCCCTCACCACGGACCAGCCCATCCCCGCGGGGACCAGGGTCAGGCTCATGCCCGGGGAGCTCACGATTGACGGTGCCCGGGGCACCTTCACCGCCGACGCCGACGGGATCCCCCTGACCTACACCACGGCCCCCGGGGACACCGAGCGCCAGATATCGTTCCGCTTCAGCGTGACAGACCTGGGATGGGCGAACCGCCCGCTCACCGGCACCGACCGCGTCTGGTACTTATTCACCGACCTACCCGCCGGGGAACTTGCCCCGGGCCAGACCATCAGCGTCGCCCTGAACCAACCCCTCCACAAGTAGAGCAGCATCATCAGGGAAGTCGTCTCAGCAGCCCGCGAAACCCTGCTCACCGGCACCTGACCGCGCCACATAACGCCGCCAAATACACGCCAGCGGGTCGTACGGCAATTGGCCGGCTGCGGAAACGCGGCGGTGTTGATTCGGAAATTGTGAGGACCGGCTTACGGGCCCCGGGACGAAGGACAGCTCATCGTGCTTCGCGATGCCAAAGTGCTGTCCGGATTACTGAGGGTCGCAGAGGTACATGTTGGTGTGCGCGCCGATCTACTCGACACCGAATCGTGACGCCGTCTTGTTCAGTGTCGCTGGAGTGACGTCGACACCGTGCACTGCCGATACCCTTGAGGCGCCGTCGCTAACGCCCCGGAGGAGCGCCCCGCCGCGTCGAGTAGCGTGGCCCCAATTGACCAGCAACGAAAGGAAGTCGTGTCATGCAGTATGTCGTCGTGCAGGTGATCCTCAAGGAGAAACTGTGGGGAACCGGTTCGGGCAACCTGACCTCCCTGGAGAAGGCCCTCAACGATCAGGCCGCGAAAGGCTATCGACTCCACACCATAACCACCGCCAGCAGCGGGAGCAAGGGAATCGGCGGCGGTGACCGCATCCAGGCAACGATGGTGTTCGAGAGCCTGAGATAATCGCACTTCGCAAAACGAGCGGTGGCGTCCGGATGCCCCGACGCCCTCCGACGAGACAGTTCGCTGCCCTAGGTGCCCGGTAAACGATCCTTAACCGGGCAGCTCAGTTGAAAGACGGACCGAAGGCTATGGCATCCAGATCATGGGCAGTTACGGTGGCTCCGTGAGAGACAGTATGCTGCCGATCATATGCGGGACGACAAAGTTCAATGACGCCCTCGACCACTACGAGACGGAAGGCTAGCGCCATGCGGAAACTGATCTACGGCATGAATCTAACCCTGGACGGCTACATCGCCGCGGCCGGCGACGACATCGGCTGGAGCGGGCCGAGCGACGAACTGTTCCAGTGGTGGCTCGACCAGGAGCGGGCCAGCAGCCTGTCGCTGTACGGGCGCAAGTTGTGGGAGACCATGAGCTCCTACTGGCCGACCGGCGACCAGCAGCCCAACGCCACCCCGGGGGAGATCGAGTTCGCGCGGAACTGGCGGGACATGCCGAAGGTGGTGTTCTCCTCGACGATCGACAAGGTCGACTGGAACACCCGTCTGGTCACCGGCGACGCGATCGCCGAGATCACCCGGCTCAAGGCCGGGGACGGCGGCCCGATGAGCGTCGGCGGCGCAACGCTCGCCAGCGCGGCCATGCGGGCCGGACTGATTGACGAATACGCGCTAGCCACCTATCCGGTCCTGGTGGGCGGCGGCACCCCGTTCTTCACCTTGCTGGACAGCTGGGTGAACCTGAACCTGGTGGAGACGCGGACGTTTCCCGGCGGCGTGGTCCTGACCAGGTACGAGACGAGGCGCTGAGCGCGATTCCTCCGCGCGGTCGGGGAAGTACTCCACGACCGCGCGGCCCCACGTCGATGGGCAGCAGGTAGTCCGGAATGTGCCTGCTGCGCCCCCGGCGACCTCAGCCTTAAACGGAAACGGTTGCGCCCCAATATGGCCCACCGGCACATCGAAGTCCGCGAACAGCAAACGCGCCACCTTCAATTGGGACTCGCAGATCACCAGATCCCGCCCGGTAGTGGCGCCGATGATGGTGCTTGAACGACCGCCTTGTGCGTCCCACGCGAGAACACCGGCCTATCCGCCCACGAGCTCCGCCTGCGACTCACCTACCGCGCTACAGCTTTCGTGGCCGGTGTAATGCCGGTGTAATGCCGGTGTAATGCAGTCAGTTGTGAGGCCTTTGGTGTGGACGATCATCGTGTTCGCCCTCGCCCCGGTCATGTTTGGGCTCAGCGTTATGGCGGTAGTTCCCTGGACGCCCATCGATGACACTTTCGTCAATCGAGCGGATGCGGCAGGGGACATGAGCTTGCGGCTTCCGCATCAGACTGGACTGTGGCTCGTCCTCCACGCGCTGGCCTTCGCGGCCTTCCTCATAGCCGTGTTTGCGTTCGTCGCAATGTGGAAATCGAGGCCGGCGCACGCAAACCTCGGGTGCGGCCGCCGGCCGTCCGACCAATTACGCCCACCTACTCAGCAACACGAGCCAGCCCCGTAGCCGAATCCTCGGCGGCACGGTCCGCCAGGCTCCGGTCTATGCCTTCCTTCTGGACCATTCTGAAGTTTCATGACCCCGTGAACCAGAACGCCTGCTTCGTTAGGCCAATGCCGGTGGGTGCAGCAAGACTGTGAATGTGAAGATTGTTCTGATACCGCCTCTGCTCTGCACTCCGCTCGCATACGCCCCGGTGCTCGATACCGTCTGGACGCGCGGGCAGGTCACTTTGGCCGACACCCGCCACGACGACACCATCGCGGCCATGGCCGCACGGATCCTCCGCGAGAACGTCGGCGACATTTCTGTTCTCGGAACAAGCATGGGAGGGTACGTCGCCCTCGAAGTCATCCGACAATCGCCCGATCGTGTCACAGCTCTCGCGCTCGTCAGCACGTCCGCCCGGGCCGACTCCACGGAGCAGATCCAGGCGCGGGCGCGCCAGTCCGCGCTCGTTGAAGACGGGCATTTCGACGCTCTTGTCGACGCCGCCTTCCCTGGCGTCGTCGCAGCAGGCAACGAATCCGACGAGGCACTCCTCGCCACCTGGCGCTCCATGACAACCCCCGTCGGCGCAGAAGCCTTTCTCCGACAGCAGCAGGCAGTCGTGCAGCGCGCCGATCTCCGCGCGATTCTGCCGTCCATCGCCTGCCCGACAGCGATCATCCACGGAGCCCAGGACCGTCTCATCCCTCTCAACGCTGCCGAAGAGATAGCAGAAGCACTGCCCGCGGCCCGGTTCACCGTCGTCGAAGGTGCCGGTCACTTCCTGTTCCACGAGCAGCCCGCCGCCGCACGGGACGCCGTAAGCGCCTGGCTTGAGTCCGCCTCATAGCCCACAGCCCGCACGTTGGTAACGCCACGAGCACACGCGCCGATCCATTAGCGCCGCACGGTGAGGCCCCTTGGTTGGGACGAGTCTTTCCGGTCCCGGTAGGACGGGGCGGATTCAGGCGGTCGTCGCGGGCTGTGCCCGTATCGCATGCCCAAGGATCGCGCTAAGCCAACGAACGCATGTCCCCTGGCCATCCTCAAACGGACGCACGTTTGCGATGCATTCCGCCCTCGCTCGCCGGGTTATGCAATCGAGATGCCCAGGTTCTTGACCGCGCGCCTGTCGTCAGAGAGCCTTGGCGCATGGCAACTCGATATGTTCGAGCCATCGCCGCTGCGGCGGCCGCGATGGCGGTGATGAGCGGATGTGCGGCGCCGGGAGGGCCGACAGTCGATGCCTCGACAAGTCCGGCAACCACCCCCGTCTCAAGTGTCCCTTTCGCCCTCTTCACTCATTGCGGCATCTATGAGGCACGGGTGCAGGACACCTTCTTCCTCGCCGACCAACCGCTGAACGACGGCCACGGAAATCCCCCTGCGGGCTGGGGCAACCCCTACCAATCGGGCACCATCACCGTGGCAGGCTCGCAGGCCGTCTTCCACGACGACAGCGGCCACACTGTGACTTTCCACGAACGCCCCGGTGCCACAAGCTTCCTTCAAACTTGCTCCTGAGGCGTAACTCGAGCGAAATTCTGCGGGCAGCGGATCTCGTGTGCCCGGCTCGCGTCCTCAGAGCGTGGCCGTCACCAGGTAGGTGCGGAGATTGGATTGCTGCCCGGCGTCCCTCGTACCGGCGGCCTGGGTTAGTCGACCGAAGTTTGCTGAGGGCTGTCCGGGCTGGACCACCGCCGACTCGCTCCAGCCGCCGCCGCGAAAAAGTGTCTGGGGGGAATCTGTACAGAAGGGCAGCGGCCGGCCGGCACCCGTGCGCGCGGCCACCAGCGGTGCCATGCCTTCCAACGCCAACAGACCGGTGCCAAAGATATCCGCCAGGAAGGTGGACCCTCCGGCAGACAAAGCTGCGGCGTCGCAGATCAGGGACTCGGCATCGGCATCGGCCAGGTAAAAGAAGAGTCCCTCGGCAACCCAGATCGTTGGTGTGCGTCGGTCAAAGCCTGCATCGAGAAGGGCCGAGGTCCAAGGGCCGGATAGGTCGGCGTGGACGCACCTTCGTTCACAACGGGCCGGTGCGGCGCGCAGGATGGCTTCCTTCTCCGTGAACGCCTCAGCGTGGTCGATCTCGAACACGCTGCAGGAGGCCGGGAGCGGCAGGCGGAAGGCCCGGGTATCCAAACCGGCGCCAAGCAGGACGATCTGCGAGTCCTTCCGGGCGGCGCTGAGGATGCGATCGTCAAAATATCGTGTGCGGACCGGCAGAAACGGATTGTAGTCCGCGGCTTCCAAGGTGGCTTTCCCGCTTTCTCCCGCCAGAAGCCCGGCCCACGGATCGTTGAAAAGCCGGTCCGGACGGGCAGTCTCAAGCGCCCTCGCGGCGGCAATCCAACGGCCCGTGCCTACAACTGCTGCCTGCGCCCGCGGGTCATGATGTGGGGTCATTCCTACACCCTACTGAAGGGCGGTTTGTAGAAATCGGAGGCTCCTTATGGTGGTATTCATTCCGTCTTCTGAAGCGACCCCAAAATTGACGGAGTGCGTGCTGTGCTCCGAGCTTCGGCCTGGGGTCTGCGCCGGATATCTCTTTGAGGGCGGTCGCGAGCATCCAACCGAGGCCCAATGTCCTGACGGCGGTGCCTTCGAGGGCTTCACGGCTCCCGGCCGCGGTCCTGGACATGCATTGTCTTAGCGCCCGGTAAAGGATCGGCTTGCGGGCAGTGGCCTCGCTTCAACGGCTCCCCAAGGTTGTTCAGTGGAGTCCGCGGCTCGCCACTGGAGCTAGTCGGTCCGCCTTGGTAGCTTCAACGCATGGCCATCAAACTTGAGAACGTCGGTATCGCCGTTCGCGACCTCGATGCAACAATCACTTTCTTCACCGACCTCGGGCTCACCCTCGTCGGCCGTGATACGGTCAGCGGCGAGTGGACCGACACTGCCGTCGGGCTTGATGGCAACCACGCCAACATTGCGATGCTCCAGACCCCAGACGGTCAAGGACGACTTGAGCTCTTCGAATACATCCACCCGGAAGCGATCGAGACGAACCCAACTCGTCCCAACGAGATCGGCATGCACCGGGTGGCCTTCTCGGTCGACGACATAGACAAAGCCCTGGAGATAGCTGCGAAGCACGGATGCCGTCCGCTACGCGGCGTGGCGACCTACGGCGACGTCTACAAACTCACGTACGTCCGCGGTCCCAGCGGAATCATCGTGATGCTCGCGGAGAAACTGAATAAAGACTGACACCCGGATCGGCCCACAAAGCTGCCGGCCGTCCCAAAAAGGGACAGCCGGCAGCTTTGGTGAATTGCGGGTCGACTAGACCATCGCCAACGCCATGCCCGGGTCGGCCAGGATGGCGCCGAGGTCCTGCAGGAAGCGCGAGCCCTGCTCGCCGTCGACGAGCCGGTGGTCAAAGGACAGGCTCAGCGTCATGACCTGGCGCAGCGCAACCTCGTCCTGGTACTCCCACGGCATCTTCCGGACCGCGCCCAGGGCAAGGATGGCAGCCTCGCCCGGGTTCAGGATCGGCGTGCCGGCGTCGATGCCGAAGACACCAATGTTGGTGATGGAGATGGTGCCGCCGGACAGATCTGCGGGGCTGGTCTTGCCGGCCCGGGCCGTATCCGTGAGCGCGCTTAGGGCGGTGGACAGTTCGAGGAGGGACATCCGGTCCGCGTCCTTGATGTTCGGAACGGTCAGTCCGCGGGGTGTGGCGGCGGCGATGCCCAGGTTCACGTAGTTGAACTGGACAATCTCCTGACTTGCCTCGTCCCACCGGGTATTGAGGGTGGGGTGGTTCCGCAGCGAGATCAGCACGGCCTTGGACACGAGCGTCAGCGGCGTGAGCTTGTAACCGGCAAACGCGCGGCTGGCCTTGAGCCGGGCCAGCAGCTCCATGGTCGGCGTGACGTCAATGGTCAGAAATTCCGTGACGTGCGGGGCCGTGAAGGCACTGGACACCATCGCGGCGGCCGTGAACTTGCGGACGCCCTTGATCGGCGTGCGCGTCTCGCGGGCACCCGGCGCGGGGGCCAGGCTCTGGGGAGGCACGCCGGCGAGTTCCTGGGCAGCCGCAGGCAGGTCCCCGCCGCCGACGAAGTTCCGGACATCGTCACGGGTGATGAGCCCGCGCTCCCCCGTGCCGGTGACAGCCTCGAGGTCGACGCCGAGATCCTTGGCCAGCTTGCGGACCGGCGGCGTGGACCGCGGACGTTCGACGGCGTGGCTCCCTGCGGGAGCAAGCACCGGCGCAGGCGCAAGCACCGGCGCAGGTTCAACCGCCGGGGCAGGTTCAACCGCCGGGGCGGCCGCCGGCGTCGCCCGGACGGGCTCGACCACCGGGGCAGCCTCACCCGCGGAGGCCACCGGCGAGGCGAAGGTGCGGGTGCGCCTGGCGGGGCGTCCGGAGTTTTCGAGGACTGCGCCGTAGCCGACGAGGTTCGGCTCCCGCTTGGCGGTGCCAGAGTCCCCCGCACCGTCGGCGGCAGCGCCGTCGTCCCCCTCAACTTCGAACGAAACGATCGGCTTCCCCACTTCGACAACCGTGCCCGGCTGCTCGTGCAGGGCCGTGACGACGCCCGCGAACGGCGAAGGAAGCTCGACGACGGCCTTCGCCGTCTCCACCTCCGCGATGATCTGGTTGAGCGCGACGGTATCCCCTACCGCGACCTTCCAGGCGACGATTTCCGATTCAGTGAGACCCTCACCAAGATCCGGGAGCCTGAACTCTTTGATCATGGTGGCGGTCATCCTTCCAGTCCGCTCAGGGAGTTGGGGCGGCCCAGGGCGCGGTCGACGCCGTCCAGGATCCTGTCCAGGCCCGGCAGATGGTGCATTTCAAGTTTTGAGTACGGGTACGGGACGTCGAAGCCGGTGACCCGGACGGGGGCGGCCTCAAGGTGGTAGAAGCAGCGCTCGGTGATGCTGGCTGCGACCTCGGCGCCGATGCCGCCGGACTGGCTGGCCTCGTGCGTGATGACGAGCCGGCCGGTCTTGCGGACTGAGGCTTCCAGGGTCGCGAAGTCCACCGGAGCCAGCGAGCGGAGGTCGATGACCTCGATCGAGACGCCTTCGTCGGCTGCGGCGAGGGCCGCGTCCCGGGCTGTCTTGACGAGCGGTCCGTAGGCCACAAGGGTCACGTCCGTGCCCTCGGTGACCACGCGGGCCTTTTCCATCGACAGGGCGGCTCCGAGGTCAAGCGTCTCATCCACGTCGCCCTTGTCGTGGTAGCGGCGCTTCGGCTCGAAGTAGAGCACCGGATCATCCGAGGCGATGGCCTGCTGGATCATCGTGTAAGCATCCTGCGGGTTGGAGACGCTAATGACGCGCAGCCCGGAGGTGTGGGTGAAGTACGCCTCGGGAGATTCCGAGTGGTGCTCCGGGGAACCGATGCCGCCGCCGAAGGGCACGCGGATGGTGATGGGCATCTTGACGGCGCCCTGGGTCCGGTAGTGCATTTTGGCTACCTGGCTGACGATCTGGTCGAACGCCGGGTAGATGAAGCCGTCGAATTGGATCTCCACAACGGGGCGGTAGCCGCGGTAGGCCAGGCCGACGGCCGTGCCCATGATCCCGGACTCGGCGAGCGGGGTGTCCACGACGCGGTGCTTGCCGAAGTCCTTCTGCAGGCCGTCCGTGACGCGGAAGACGCCGCCGAGGGTTCCGATGTCCTCGCCCATGAGGATCACCTTGGGATCGTTTTCGAGGGACTTGCGCAGGCCCGAATTGATGGCTCGGGCAAAGGTCATCTGCGTCATCAGCGTGCACCTTCTTTAGAAGCGGCTTCTGCGGGATCGCCGAAGGAAGCCAGATAGCGGGAATAGTGGTTCTGCTGGCGGTCAAGCCCGGAATGCGGCGTGCTGTAGACGTTCTTGAAGATATCCATCGGCTGCGGCTCGGGCATGTTGATGGTGCCGGCCCGCATCCTCTTGGCGACCGAGTCGGCCTTGGCGGTGACCGCGGCTTCGACTTCCTCGCTGAGCAGTCCCTTGCGCTCCAGCAGGGACTTCAGCCGCTTGATCGGGTCCTTGGCGGCCCAGTCCTCGAGCTCGTTGGCGTCCCGGTAGCGGGTGGGATCATCCGCCGTCGTGTGCGGGCCCATACGGTAGGTGACGGCCTCGATGAAGGTGGGGCCGCCTCCCCGGCGGGCCCGGTCGGTGGCGATGCGGGTAGCGGCCATGACGGCCAGGACGTCGTTGCCGTCAACGCGCATGCTGGGGATGCCGAAGCCGGCGGCGCGGTCCGCGATCTGGATGTGGGACTGTAGCATGACCGGCTCGGAGATGGCCCAGTGGTTGTTCTGGCAGAAGAACACCACGGGGGACTGGAAGCTCGCGGCGAAGACCAGGGCTTCGTTGACGTCGCCTTCGCTTGTGGCCCCGTCGCCGAAGTAGGCAACGGCGACCGAATCGGCGCCGTCGTTCTGGATGCCCATGGCGTAGCCGGTGGCGTGGAGTGTCTGGGCGCCGATGATGATCTGCTGCGTGGCGACGTTGACGCTGTAGGGGTCCCAGCCGGCCAGGGCGTTGCCCCGCCAGGCCTTGACGATGTCCTCGGGGTTCACTCCGCGGACGTAGGCGACGCCGTTGTCGCGGTAGCTGGGAAAAACGAAATCGTCGTCGCGGAGGGCCCGCGCCGATCCGATCTGGGATGCTTCCTGGCCCAGCAGCGGCGGCCAGAGGGCGAGCTCGCCCTGGCGCTGCAGGGCGGTGGCCTCAGAGTCGATCCGGCGGATCGCAACCATGTCCTCGTAGAGGGAGATGAGCTGGTCATCGCTGACGTCCTGGACCCACTGGTCGAACTCGGGATGGCTAACGCGTTCACCCGCCGGGGTGATGAGCTGGAGGAGGTCCCCGCCCGTGCGCCTGTTTGATTCTGCACTGTTGCCCGGGCCGCCGGCGGCAATGCCGCCCTTGCCCGCGTCGTCGGTAAACACAGTTGTCCGCAACCTTCTGACGTCGTCTGACCGGCGCTCACAGGACTCGTGATCCCGCGGCGCACCAGCCGCCCGGGCGCCGTTGCCCCGGATATTTGTGACCCTACTCACAATGCTCATCGGGTACAACCACCCGTGAAAAAGTTGAGCATTATGCACTGTCGTGGGCGGCGGGACCGTGCTAATCTTGCGCATTATGCAACCCTTGGATGGCACGGACACCCGGCTGCTTTCGGCCATGGCCCACGATCCCCGGCGCACCGTTGTAGCGCTGGCCCAGAAGCTCGGATTGTCGCGGAACACCGTGCAGGCCAGGATGGCCCAGCTGGAGAAGAAGCACGTTTTCATGTCCTTTGAGCGGCGCATCAATCCGGCGTCGCTGGGCTACCCGCTGATGGCCTTCATCTCCGTGCATGTCCAGCAGCAAAAGCTCGGCCAGCTGGCGGTGGAACTGGCCGGCATCCCCGAAATCCTGGAGGGCTACGGCCTGACCGGCTCGGCCGACCTCCTCCTGCGCGTCGTAGCGCTCGACGCCGAGGACCTGTTCCGGATTAACGGCAAGATCCTGGCGTGCGACGGCGTCGACCGGACGGATACTGCCCTGGCCATGGGCGAGCTGATCCCCTTCCGGATCCAGCCATTGCTGGAACGGGGCTCTGTCGAGGGTTAAGGACAGGAGCTCCCGCGCAGCGCGCGGGAGCTCCTGTTCTCGACGGTGGCGCCGGTTTTAAGGGTGGCTCTGTTGTTACGGGTGACGCCAGAGGGCTCGCCCGCACCGGAGGCGCCCGCCCCCCCTTAGTGGTTCGTGGCCTTTTCTGCGCCTACGCCCGTGAGGGAGCGGACTTCCATCTCGGCCTGCTTGGTGGTGTCTTCCTTCCGTTTGTCCAGCACGGTCCCGAGCCAGCCCAGGAAGAAGGCGAGCGGGATGGAGGCGATTCCGGGGTTGCTCAGCGGGAAGATCGCGAAGTTGGCGCCCGGGATCATCGAGGTCTTGGTGCCCGAGACCACCGGGGACAAAGCGATGAGGATGATGGCCGCGGCGAGGCCACCGTACATGCTCCACACGGCGCCCTGGGTGGTGAACCGGCGCCAGAACAGCGAGTACACAATCGTGGGGAGGTTGGCGGAGGCCGCCACTGCGAAGGCGAGCGCCACGAGGAAGGCAACGTTCTGGCCGTTGGCGAAAATTCCGCCGGCGATGGCGAGCAGCCCGATCACGACAACCGTGCGGCGTGCCACCTTGACCTCGGTAGCGGCGTCTGCTTTGCCCTTGGCGATGACGTTGGCGTAGATGTCATGTGCGAAGGACGCCGCCGCGGTGATCGTGAGGCCCGCGACAACCGCCAGGATCGTGGCGAACGCCACGGCCGAGATGAAGCCGAGCAGCAGCGGTCCGCCGAGGTGGAAGGCCAGCAGCGGCGCAGCCGAGTTGACGCCGCCCGGAGCCGCCTTGATCGTGTCTGCACCCACCAGCGCAGCGGCGCCGTAGCCCAGGACCAGGGTGAACAGGTAGAAGATGCCGATCAGCCAGATGGACCACACCACGGATTTGCGGGCTTCCTTGGCGGTCGGCACCGTGTAGAAGCGCATCAGCACGTGCGGGAGGGCAGCGGTGCCCAGGACAAGCGCCAGGCCCAAAGACATGAAGTCCAGCTTGGAGGTCTCGGTCTTGCCGTACTGCAGGCCCGGGTTCAGCATGTTCGGGTTCTTCGAGGTCTCCACCGCACCGCCGAGCAGGTCGGAGAGGTTGAAGCCGTAGATTGCCAGGACCCAGAAGGTCATGACGGCGGCGCCGGCAATGAGCAGCATGGCTTTGATGATCTGGACCCAGGTGGTGCCCTTCATGCCGCCGATCAGCACGTACATGATCATGAGGGCCCCGACGACGACGATCACGAGTGCCTGGCCGCCCCAGTCACTGATTCCGAGCAGCAGGGAGATCAGGCTGCCGGCTCCGGCCATTTGCGCCAGGAGGTAGAAGAAGCAGACGGCCAGCGTCGAAATGGCGGCCGCGATCCGCACGGGGCGCTGCTTAAGCCGGAACGAGAGGACGTCGGCCATGGTGAACTTGCCGGTGTTGCGCAGCAGTTCGGCCACGAGCAGCAGCGCCACGAGCCAGGCGACGAGGAATCCGATGGAGTACATGAAGCCGTCATAGCCGTTGATGGCGATAGCGCCAGTGATCCCCAGGAACGAGGCCGCGGAAAGGTAGTCGCCGGCGATGGCGGTGCCGTTTTGCGGGCCCGTGAAGGACCGGCCGGCAGCATAATAGTCCGCAGCGGTCTTGTTGTTGCGGCTGGCCCTGATGACGATGACCATGGTGATCGCGACGAACAGGGCGAAGATGCCCATGTTCAGCGCGGTGGTGTCTTTGAGATCCGCAACGTTGACTGCGGGAACCATGAAGGTCATTGCGCTGCTCCGCTCACTCGGTTGCCGTGCTGGTCGAACTCGTGGCCTTCGATTCCATGACGGATCTCGGCGGCGATCGGGTCAAGTTTCCGGTTGGAGTAGCTGACGTACCAGCCCGTGATGGCGAACGTGGACACGAACTGCAGCAGGCCCAGGATCAGCCCGACGTTGACGTTGCCCCAGACCTTGGTGGACATGAACCCGACCGCATAGTCGGCCAGCAGGACGTAGGCGAAATACCAGAGCAGGAATGCAATGGCCATGGGAAAGACAAAGCTGCGGTGACGTTTGCGAAGTTCCTGGAACCGCTCCGTCGACTGGACTTCCTTGAAGTCCACGGCCGCCGCAGCGTCCGTCTCGTGGGCGTCGTGACCCATCGTTCCTCCTCATTGAGTGGTGAGCCCACACCGGCTGCCTGGTCTGCTGGAAACAGCACTTCGGCCAATGCGACTGCACCCACTGTGCAACGTGACGTGGATTACATTCCAGAACCGAGGCGCCGTGCGTCGCTCAACGGTCGGGATGCTGCGCCAAACGGCGCCTGGCAGGCACCGGCGGTACGCTGGCACCATGCCGGACTCTCCCCTGTTTACCGCCGCCGCCGTGGCAGTGATCGCCATGGCGATCGCCGTCGTCGTCGCCGTGGGGCTCAAGGTCCTCCGCTCGTTCCGGGACCTGGGCACGGACGCCGAGCGGGCGACGTACAAGACGCTGCACGCGGCTTCTCGGGCCGGGCAGTACCTGCGGACCGGCCTGAACCCTGCCGGCGCGGCCAAGGCCAGCCGGCAGTTGCGCAGCCTGCTGGGCTGCGACGCGCTGGCCATCACGGACACGACGGGTGTGCTGGCGTGGGACGGCGCCGGCGAGGAGCTCAAGCCGGCACTGATGGGGCTCGCCGCCAAGGTGCTTGACGACGGCCATATCGCCGTCATTCCAGCCGGCGAACTTGCGCTGCTGGCCGACGGGGACGCCTCCGGGGCCTTGACCACTGACGTGGAGCGCGCCGTCGTGATTGCCCCGATCCGGGCCGGGACACGGGTGGTGGGGGTCGTGGCGGCATTCGCCCCGTCCGCCGGCGCGGGACTCGTCCGGGCCACGGGCGAAGTGGCCGACTGGGTGGCCACGCAGGTGGAACTTGCCGAACTGGACGCCTCGCGCACCCTCCTGATGGAGGCCGAAGTGCGTGCGCTCCGGGCCCAGATCAGCCCGCACTTCATCTACAACTCGCTCAACGCGATCGCGTCCTTCATCAACACCGACCCGGTGCGCGCGCGGGAACTCGTCGTCGAATTCGCCGACTTCACCCGCTATTCCTTCCGCCGCCACGGCGATTTCACCACCTTGGCCGAGGAACTGCGCTGCATCGACCGCTACCTGCTGCTGGAGCGGGCCAGGTTTGGGGACCGCGTGCAGGTGAGCCTGCGGATCGCCCCCGAGGTCCTCAGCACCGTGATCCCGTTCTTGAGCCTGCAGCCGCTCGTGGAGAACGCGGTGCGGCACGGGCTCGAGGCCAAGGAAGGCCCCGGCCATATTTCGATCACGGCCAACGACTCGGGGGCGTATGCCGAGGTGACGATCGAGGACGACGGCGTGGGCATGGATCCGGAACAGCTGCGGTCCGTCCTCGCCGGGCACAGCGACGGCGACCATGTCGGGCTGCGCAATGTCGACGCCCGCCTGCGGCAGGTCTACGGCGAGGAGAGTGGGCTCGTCATCGAGACGGCTCCCGGGGAGGGGACGCTGATCACGATGCGCGTGCCCAAGTCACAGCCCCGTCACGACGCCTGAGCAGGTCAAAATGCCTGCGGCAGTAGTCTGGAACCATGATTAACGTCCTCGTCGCCGACGACGAGCTCCCCGCCGTTGAGGAACTGGCCTTCCTGCTCGGCAAGGATGAGCGGATCGGCACCATCCACCGCGCTTCCTCGGGCGCCGAGGCCCTGCGGGCCCTGGAGGCCGAGGACGTCGACGCCGTCTTCCTCGACATCCACATGCCCGCCCTGTCCGGGCTGGACATCGCCCGGGTCATCTCCCGCATCGCCCATCCGCCCGCGGTTGTCTTCGTCACCGCGGACGAGGACTGCGCCCTGGAGGCCTTCGAGCTCGCCGCCGTGGACTACCTGCTCAAACCCGTGCGCGCCGACCGGCTGGCCAAATCCATCGGCCGCATCAGCGAACTCCTCAAGGACGGGGCCCCTGCGCCGGAGATGATCACCGTGGACCTGGGCGGCACCACCAGGATGATCCGGCGCGAGGACGTCACGTACGTCCAGGCGCAGGGCGACTACGCCAGGCTGCACACGACGGACTCCAGCTACCTCATCAGGGTGCCGCTGGCCGACCTCGAACAACAATGGGCCGACGCCGGCTTCATCCGCATCCACCGCTCCTACCTCATCGCGCTGAACCACGTCAGCCACATGAAGCTCGCTGCGGCACGGCCAAGCGTCACGGTGGCCGGGGCCGAACTGCCCATCAGCCGCCGGCATCTGCCCTCCGTGCGGGACAAGCTGGAGGCGACCCGGATCCGGCCGCAGGCATGACCCGGGTCCGCGTCACTGCGCCTCGCGGCACGGCACAGGGAAGCGCTGTACAAGGCGGCACTGGCCAAGGCGGCACTGGGCCGCGCGCCGCGCAGCCGGCCTCCGATGCCCGCGAAGCCGCGGAGGAATCCGATGCCGGGCAGGTGTTCGTCCGCTCCCTGATCCGCTCGCAGCTTCGGCTGGGCCTCGTCGTCGCCGGGGGTTTCCTGCTGATCCTGCTCGCCTTCCCGCTCATGCTCGGACTGGTCCCGGGGCTGGCGGGATCCACGATTGCGGGGCTGCCTTTCGACTGGGTCCTCCTGGGCGCGGGGATCTATCCCGTGATCGGACTCAGCGCCTGGCTGTACGTCCGGACCGCTACGCGGAACGAGGCACGCTACCGCGACCTCGCCGGGGACAAGTGATCGTGCCGTGAACCCCGTCCTCAGCATCGCGGCGTTCGCCGCCGTCTCACTGGCGACTGCTGTCATCGGCTTCTACGGGCTGCGGGTCTCGCGCACCACCGGTGACTTCTACGTGGCCTCACGCACTGTCAGGCCCTGGTGGAACGCCTCGGCAATCGGCGGCGAGTACCTCTCTGCCGCGAGCTTCCTCGGCGTCGCGGGGCTCATCGTGCTCTCCGGCACCGACGCCCTCTGGTATCCCGTGGGCTACACCGCCGGATACCTGATGCTGCTGTTGTTCGTGGCCGCTCCCCTGCGGCGCTCCGGCGCGTACACCATTCCCGACTTCACCGAAGCGCGCCTCGATTCACGCGCCGTCCGCCGCGTCACCAGCCTCGTGGTGGTCCTGGTCGGCTGGCTCTACATTGTCCCGCAGCTCCACGGTGCGGCCCTTGCCATCCGGATCACCACCGGCCTGCCGGCGTGGGTGGGGCAGGTGGCGGTGGTCGCCGTCGTCTGCGTGACCGTGGTGGCGGGCGGGATGCGGTCCATCACCTTTGTCCAGGCGTTCCAGTATTGGCTGAAGCTGACGGCACTTGCCGTGCCGATCCTGGTCATCCTCTTCGTGCTGGCCGGGAACGGTTCGCCGGCGGTGGCGCCGGCCGCCGCGAATCCCACGGCCCTGGCGCCCGGCAGCCCCTACCAGACCATTTCGCTGCTCGTCGCGTTGCTCTTCGGCACGCTCGGGTTGCCGCATGTGCTGGTGCGCTTCTACACGAACCCGGACGGACAGTCGGCGCGCCGGACCACACTGATTGTCCTGGGCCTGCTCTCCGTCTTCTACCTGTTCCCGACGGCGTACGGGCTCACCGGGCGCGTGTTCGCGCCGGGCCTGGCCCAGAGCGGCCAGGCCGACGCGCTCGTGCTGCTGCTGCCGGGCCGGATGGTCGGCGGCCCGGCCGGGGACCTGCTGTCCGCCCTTGTCGTAGCCGGAGCGTTCGCAGCCTTCCTGTCCACGACCTCGGGGCTGGTGGTCTCCCTGGCGGGCGTGATCAGCCAGGATGTGCTCGGCGGCAGCGTACGCGGTTTCCGGCTGGCTGCGCTGATCTCGGCGGTCGTGCCACTGGGAATCGCCTCGATGACGGAGTCCTTGGCGCTGGCCGGAAGCGTAGGGCTCGTATTTGCGTTCACCGCATCCACGATCTGTCCCGTGCTGCTGCTGGGCATCTGGTGGCGGGGGCTGACGGATGCGGGCGCGATCGCGGGCATGGTGACCGGCGGGGTGCTTTGCGGCGGGGCGATGGTGGCGGGCTCGGTCCTGGCCGGCGACGGGACGCCGTCGTGGCTGGCCGAACCGGCCGCGTGGACGGTTCCCGCGGCATTCGCCGTCATGGTCCTGGTGTCCCGTGCGACGAAGGACCGGGTGCCGCGGGCGATCACCCGTCTCATGACCAGGCTCCACACGCCGGAACGGCCGCTGGCGACCGAGCGGTAGTACTTGTGGCCGTCAGTCGATGGCGGCCATAAGTTCGACGACGCGCTCCAGGAAGGCATCCACCTGGCTTTCCTCGTAGCCGTCCCGGCCCACAGCGGAGCGGAAGACCGCGCGGCGGACGTTGTCCACGCTCAACGGCTGATCGTGTTCGAGGTAGCCGATCAGTTCGTGGCAGAGGTCGTCCACGTCCGTGGTGTTGTAGCTGCGGGCCTTCGGCTTGGCCGGACGCCGGAAACGCTGGCCGTCCGGACGGTGCAGCCGTCCCCGGAGCAGCCCGGCCAGCCTGCCGATTTCCCGGAGCCAGGCTTCCTCGCCCCGCTCGGCGACCAGTTCGTCGCGTTCCCGCCGGGCAAGGGCGTCCTCGAGCCGGTCCAGGGCCGCGTCGACGCCGGCCGCGGCATAGCCGCCCTTCACCGGGTCGAAGGAAACGACCCGGACGTCGGCGCTCTTGACGGGCCGCCCGGCCGCCTTGGGGGATTCGAACGACACCCGTGCGCGCTGCAGGAACTCGTCGACCTGCTTGGCGTTGTAGCCATATTGGTTCCGCTGTACGCGGTCAAAAGACGCAGGAATCTGCCGTTGAATGTCCACTGTAACTATGTTTCCTTCGATGCCGTTCGGCTGGTTTGCCCGGCGCCATTCTAGGGGCCGGAAGTACGGGTCCGGGAGGCGCCTACGCCCCAGCGACGGCCGCGAAGAGGATAAAGGCCACAGGCGAAGCGAACACGATCGAGTCCAGCCGGTCCATCACTCCCCCGTGTCCGGGCAGGATGCTGCTCATGTCCTTAATGCCGAGCTCGCGCTTGACCATGGATTCGGCAAGGTCCCCCGCAGTGGCCGCAGCCACCATGCCCACAGCGAGCACGACGCCGACCCACCACGGCTTGTCCAGCACGAAGATGGTCGCCAGCACGCCGATGACCATGGCTCCGGCGATCGAACCGCCGAAGCCCTCCCAGGTCTTCTTGGGGCTGATCTTGGGGGCCATCGGATGCTTCCCCAGGAAAGCCCCGACAAGATAGCCGAATGTGTCGTTGGAGACGACCAGGAGCAGCAGGGTCGCGATTTGCCAGGCGCCGGGCGGCACCACGCCGTCGGGCCACAGACCCATCGGCGTCACGCCTCCGGCTGTGTGCAGCGGCAGGACGGCGAAACTGATCAGGAACGGGACCCAGGCCAGGGAAAAGACGCCGGCGAAAATGCTGCGCGCGGATCCGGCGGCACCCTCAAGGGAACGCCACAGCAGCACCGCAACGCTGCTGAGCAGCATGGCGAACAGCAGGCTTTCGGGGCCGCCAAAGTAGGCCGCCAGGGGCATCGCGACCGTGCCGGTCATGACCGGCACGATCGGAAGCCTGGTGCCTGAGGCCTCCAACGCCCGGAAAACCTCCCAGACGCCGAAAATAGCGAACGCGGTGACAATGAGCACAAAGCCCAGCGGGAGGAAGAGCAGGCCGCCCAGGACGGCCAAAAGCATGCCAAGCCCCACGGCCGTGGCGGCGGGAAGGTTCCTGCCGGCCTTCGGTGTCGGATTCTTCCGCTCTTTCCCCCGGAACCGGACGCGGGGTCCGGGAGCCTCCTGTTCTGCCCCCATCAGACCTCGAGCAGCTCGGCTTCCTTGCGTTTGAGCAGCTCGTCGATTCCGTCAACGTGCGCCTTGGTCAGGGCGTCCAGGTCCTTTTCGCCGCGCGTGCCCTCGTCTTCGCCGGCCTCGCCGTCCTTGACCAGCTTGTCCAGGGTTTCCTTGGCCTTGCGGCGGATGTTGCGGATGGAGACCTTGGCGTCCTCGCCCTTGGACTTGACGATCTTGACGTATTCCTTGCGCCGCTCGCTGGTCAGCTCCGGGATGGTGATCCGGATGACGTTGCCGTCGTTGGAGGGGTTGGCGCCCACCTCGGAATCACTCAGGGCGCGCTCGATGTCACGCAGCGCCGTCTTGTCGTACGGGGTGATGAGGATGGTGCGGGCATCCGGCACCGCGAAGGAGGCCAGCTGCTGCAGCGGCGTCGGGGTCCCGTAGTACTCGACGACGACCTTGTTGTACAGGCCCGGCGTCGCGCGGCCCGTACGGATCGAGGCGAAGTCTTCCTTGGCTACCTCGACCGCCTTGTCCATCTTGTCCCCGGCTTCGAGCAAGGTTTCTTCGATCACGGTCTCTCCTCAGAAATTGGTGCGTCCCGCCGGGCGGGACGCGGCACGGTCTTCGTTCCGTCTGTGTATCCCGCGTGGTCACCGGTCATTCGGTGGCGGAACTGTCCTGAAAACATCCTAGCCGTTGCTAGGGGGTGACAACGGTACCCAGGTCTTCACCGAGGATGGCGCGGGTGACGTTGCCTTCACCTTCCATGCCGAAGACGACCATGGTGAGGTTGTTGTCCTTGCACATGGTCATGGCGGTCTGGTCCATCACGCGGATGTCGCGGCGGAGGGCATCGTCGTAGCTGAGGTGGTGGAGCTTCTCGGCGGTGGGGTCCTTCTTGGGGTCGGCGGTGTAAACGCCGTCTACGCCGCTCTTGGCCATCAGGACGACGTCGGCGTGGACTTCCATTGCCCGCTGGGCCGCCACGGTGTCCGTGGAAAAGTACGGCAGGCCTGCCCCGGCGCCGAAGATGACGACGCGGCCCTTCTCCATGTGGCGGATGGCCCGGCGCGGAATGTACGCTTCGGCGACCTGGCCCATGGTGATGGCGCTTTGCACCCGTGTTTCCACCCCGGCCTGTTCCAGGAAGTCCTGGAGCGCGAGGCAGTTCATCACGGTGCCGAGCATGCCCATGTAGTCCGCGCGGGAGCGGTCCATGCCGCTCTGGGACAGTTCGGCGCCGCGGAAGAAGTTACCGCCGCCGACGACGATGGCGACCTCGACGTCGGGCACTGCGGCGGCGATTTGCTTGGCAACCCCGCGGACGGTATCCGGGTCAACGCCCAGCTTTCCGCCGCCGAAGACCTCGCCGGAAAGCTTCAACAGAACCCGGCGCCGGGTCTTCTTTGGCTGGGCTGAAGTGGTGACGGTTTCCATGGTGCCTTCCCGTTGGTGAACTCTGAGCTAGGTTATCGTGCCGGGGGCCAAAGGCGTCATTCCGCCCGGCCTGCGGTGCCCGGGAGGCAGATGCATGTCCCGGATGCATGCAAAAGGGGCGGCCACCGCAGTGACCACCCCCTCAGCATGTCTGACTGGTGTCTGGCTAGGAGCCGACGCGGAAACGCGCGAACGCGGTTCCCTTGACGCCGGCCTCTGTGAGGACCTGCGCGACGGACTTCTTGGCATCCTTGGCGAATGCCTGGTCAACGAGGACCTCGCCCTTGTAGAAGCCGGTAACGCGGCCTTCCACGATCTTGGTCATCGCAGCTTCGGGCTTGCCCTCGGCCTTGGCGGTTTCCTCGGCGATGCGGCGCTCGGAATCGACCAGCTCGGCCGGAACGTCCTCACGGGTGAGGTAGTTCGGGGACATCGCGGCGATGTGGACGGCTACGTCGTGGGCTGCGGTGTCAGCTGCTTCGCCTTCGCCGTCAACGGCGAACAGAACGCCGACCTGTGCCGGGAGGTCCTTGGAGGTCTTGTGCAGGTAAGCGTCGACCGTTGCGCCCTCGATGCGGGAGATACGGCGGACAACAACCTTCTCACCCAAAACGGCGCCCTCTTCGACGACGACCTCGGACAGCGGCTTCCCGTCGACCTCGGTGGCCAGCAGGGCCTCGAGGTCGGCAGCGCCGGACTCAACAGCCACGGCGAGGACCTTGTCGGCGAGCTGGATGAACTTGTCAGCCTTCGCGACGAAGTCGGTCTCGCAGTTGACTTCGATCATCACGCCGACGCCGTCCGCGACCTTGGCAGCAACCAGGCCTTCGGCGGTCGAGCGGCCTTCGCGCTTGGTAGCGCCCTTCAGGCCCTTGATGCGGATAATTTCGATGGCCTTCTCGGCGTCACCGTTGGCTTCGTCAAGAGCCTTCTTGACATCCATCATGCCGGCGCCGGTGCGCTCGCGCAGAGCCTTGATATCAGCGGCAGTGTAGTTCGCCATGTGAACCCCTCTGTCTAGAAATTTTATGTGGTGTACGGACCGACAGGACGGCTGCTCACCCAGTGAGCGGCCATCCTGTCAGTACCCCCTACGCTGCGGGCAGCATGTGGGGAGATCCAGATTTATTTGTCTGACTACTTGGCTTCGTCGGCGGCCGGAGCAGCTTCAGCGGCGGGAGCCTCTTCAGCAGCCGGAGCAGCCTCAGCGGCGGGAGCCTCTTCAGCGGCCGGAGCAGCCTCGGTCTTGCTGCCTTCGAGGAGCTCGCGCTCCCACTCGGCCAGCGGCTCTTCCGGAGCTTCCGTGGTGCCGGTAGCGCGCTGGTTGCGGGCGATGAGGCCTTCGGCAACGGCGTCGGCAACAACGCGGGTCAGCAGGTTGACGGAGCGGATGGCGTCGTCGTTGCCCGGGATCGGGAAGTCAACTTCGTCGGGATCGCAGTTGGTGTCCAGGATGGCCACAACCGGGATGTTCAGCTTCTTGGCCTCGTCGACAGCAAGGTGTTCCTTCTTGGTGTCAACGATCCACAGCGCGGACGGCGCCTTGGTCAGGTTGCGGATACCACCGAGGTTGGTTTCCAGCTTGGTGAGTTCGCGGCGAAGGAGCAGCAGTTCCTTCTTCGTGTAAGCGGAACCGGCGACGTCGTCGAAGTCGATCTCTTCCAGTTCCTTCATGCGCTGGATGCGCTTGGAGACGGTCTGGAAGTTGGTCAGCATACCGCCGAGCCAACGCTGGTTGACGTACGGCTGGCCGACGCGGGTAGCCTGCTCGGCGATGGATTCCTGCGCCTGCTTCTTGGTGCCGACGAAGAGGACGGTGCCGCCGTGTGCAACGGTGGCCTTGACGAACTCGTAGGCGCGGTCGATGTAGGACAGCGACTGCTGCAGGTCAATGATGTAGATGCCGTTGCGCTCCGTGAAGATGAATCGCTTCATCTTCGGGTTCCAACGGCGGGTCTGGTGTCCAAAGTGGACGCCGCTGTCAAGCAGCTGGCGCATAGTTACGACGGGCATGCCGGCGCTCCTTCCGGCAGGTCATTCATGAGAGAGCCCTGAGGCTGTCTTACCCTGCCAATAGTTGACGGTTTGTTAGCTCACACCCAGGCGGGTGCTGCTCCTGGCATCCACTGCACATCCCATCCGTGCCATAAAGGACGGACCGCAGGACGCGCAGTCCTCCGCCGTTGAAGAGTTGAAGCTTCGAATGAGGAGGGCTGGATACGCGTAGTCAGCCGCTGGTCCCCCGCACTCCTGAATGAGGCGTGCCGGCTTGAATAAGCATGAGGGCACAGCAAACTGCTCCACCTAGTGTACTACAGGGGTCCTGCCTGGACGGACCGTTTCCGGCGCCGGCGGGGGCCTGTTTGGAGGCCCGTTTGGGGGCCTGTTTGGGTTTACGTCGAGGGGCGCGGCTGGCGGTGCATTCTCCGCCGGCCCGGTTTGTCCACATAGCCGGAGAACGCAGTTCCGCCCGGCCCCGCTCCGCGGCAAACTGGGCGCATGAATACCCCGGCGGTCCTTGTGGCGATGCTTATGGCGCTTGGTCCCGCAACGGCGGGTGCGGGCGCCGTGGCGGCGGCCGGAGCGGAGTCCACCCCGCCAGGCCGCCAACCATCCGCGGCGCCACGGACCGCACCGGCCGGCACCGCCTGGAGGTGGCCGCTGGAGCCCCGACCAGCAGTGCTGCGCCCTTTCGTGCCTCCGGCCAAGCCCTGGCTGAGCGGACACCGCGGCGTGGACCTCGGGGCGGCGTACGACGGCGCGCCGGTGCTCTCGCCGGCGTCCGGCACCGTCACGTTCGTCGGTGTCGTGGTGGGCCGGCCGGTCATCACCATCGACCACGGAGACGGCCTCAGAAGTAGCTTCGAGCCCGTGGAAAGTATCCTGGCGCCCGGGACTGCCGTGGCGAAGGGAGACGTTTTGGGGCACTCCCTGCCCGGCCACTGCGGGACTCTGCCCTGCATCCACTGGGGCGTCCGGCGCGGCGAGGAGTACGTCAATCCGCTGGGCTTCGTGTCAGACCTGCGGCCCTCGATCCTGCTTCCTCCGGTGGATCCCGCCCCGGGATAGAGGGTTTGGGCAGGGGACGAGCCGGATGAAGGACCGCTGCGTCGTTAGGCAGGCCTAGACGATTGCGGAGATACCCGTGATGGCCCGGCCGGTGACGAGCGTGTTGATCTCGTGCGTGCCCTCGTAGGAGTAGATGGCTTCGGCGTCGGCAAATACCTTGGCCATCTCGTAGTCGGTCACAATCCCGTTGCCGCCAAGGATGCTGCGGCCCATCGCGACACTCTCGCGCATGCGCGCCGTTGTGAACGCCTTGGCCAGCGCGGACTGCTCGTCCTTGGCCTCGCCCGCGTCCTCCAGCTGGGAGAGGCGGACCATCATGCCCATGGAGCTGACGGCGTTGCCGAGAATCTGGACCAGCTGGTGCTGGACCAACTGGAAGGAGGCGATGGGGCGTCCGAACTGGCTGCGCTCCACAGCGTAGCGGCGCGCGACGTCGAAAGCTGCCAGCTGCTGACCGACGGCCTGCCAGGCGACCGAGAGACGGGTGACCTTGAGGACCTTATTTGTGTCGCGGAAGCTGTTGGCGTGCGCGAGCTTGAAGAAGTCGGGCACCACGACGTTTTCGAGCGTGATATCGGCATTCTGCACGGTACGGAGGGAGATCTTGTTCTCAATCTTTGTGGCGCCATAACCCTCCGTCTTGGTGTCCACCAGGAAGCCCTTGACCTGGTTGTCGGCAACGTCCCGCGCAAAGATGACTACCCAGTCGGAGAAGGTCGCATTGCCGATCCAGCGCTTGGCACCGTTGAGAATCCAGTTGCCGCCTTCGCGCCGCGCTGTGGTCCGGGTGCCGCCGGCGACGTCGGAGCCGCCAAGGGGTTCGGTGAGGCCGAAGGCGCCGATCTTCTTGAGCGAGTAGATATCCGGCAGCCAGGCGTCCTGCTGTTCCTGTGAGGCGAGGGCCTCGATCGAGCCCGTGAAAAGTCCGTCGTGGACGCCCATGAACGTGGCGATGGACGTGTCTGCCCGGGTGGCTTCGGCGTGCAGGATTCCGGCGAAGAGGTTCGAGTAGCCCTGCCTCTTGACCGGGCTGACCAGATCTATTTCGGCAAGCTTGGGGATCAGCTCCATCGGGAATTCCCCGCGGTTCCAGCAGTCGACGGCGATCGGCTTGACCTCGCGGGCAAGGAACTCCCGCACTTCCGCCAGCCGGTCCTGTTCCTTGCCGCTGAGCAGCTGCTCGAACGCAAAGAAGTCGCCATCGGCGTAGGGGAGATTGTTGATGTCGACTGCAGCTTTGGACATGAGGTTCCTTCACGTGTGATCAGCGGCGACCAAAAGACGCGGACGTTGCGCCGAGCTTATGTTACTCATGAGTAACATATCGCAGGCCAGCCGTGCCCGCAAGTGAATTCCGCGACTGCACGCGCGGGCAAGACCGGGCTGGATGGAGGGGAGGCGGCCGGCCGAGCACGGCGGACACGGGCGTCCGGCCGACCGCAGAAGAGGGCGGACAAGCCTGCGCCAAGAGATCGGGGCTGTGGGAAGGAGCCTGGCAATGAAAAGGAGCCGGGCCGACGTCGAACGCCGGCCCGGCTTCCGTGGCTGCGGATCCGGCCCCGGGGCCTCCGCGAATGTAGGGCTACTCGGACTTGAACCGAGGACCTTAGGATTAGCAGATGCCGTTTTTCGTCAGTATTCGGTGGGTCTCATCAATGCCTAGATTCCGGGGCAGAATGGCTCACTGACCTGATCCCCTATTGCACCAATAGTCACGATTTGTCAGGGTTTCCGGTGGGTAAGCGGTGGGGCAAACCTGCCATACCGACCAGGCATCACCTTCCTGCACGACGGTACTGCGACTGGCTGTCTGCCGCGGCGACGCGCCCATCGGCAACCGACGCTGCACGGGCCAACAGATACTCACCTGTGAAGGGGTTCTGTACGTACACAGCTGGCGCCGGGGCTGCAGCGGCTGCCATGCCTGCCTGTCCGCCGAAACCGCTGAAGGACTGGTTCTGCCCGTACCCGCCCGCCATGGACTTCGACGGGGCCGTGTAGCCCTGGGAGCCGAAGACGTTGTCCAGGTTCAGCCCGTCGTTGATGGCGCGCAGCCACTTGTCGTTCGCCTTGGACTGCGGCTCGTTGATGATCCACTCACCGGACCGGATCGAGTACGGCCGCCCGGACTGGGTCTGGGCCCGGATGTTGTCGATGAACTGGCTGGCCGGGGGTGTGCCGGGCACTTTGCCGCCGCCGGCGAACCCGACGATGCCTCCGGTGTACTCGGTGGTGCCGCCGGAGCCGCCGGGACCGTTCGAGACGTGGTTCGGGCCTTCGATGGAGTTGCTGTACCGGGTCGCCCAAGTCTTCTCGAAGATTTCGACCGTGATGGGCGTGTATTTCGGGATGTTCTGGATGCCCTGCTTTACCGCTTCAGCCTTGGCCATAGTGTCCGCGAAGTTCTGGATCGACGTTTCGATGGGCACGTCCTTGGGGATGCCGAGGACGTTCCGTGCCATGTCATCCGCAGCCTTGCCAGTGATATGGAACTTGCCCTCTGCAGCGATCAGCGCATCGTAGGAGCCCTTCAAGTTGCCCTGGAGGTCCGCCTGGGACGCGCCGTTGGTGGCCATTGCCTTGGCGTTGTTGATGCCGGCCTGGGCCATCCCATCGAGGGCCCGCTGGTTGGCTTTGCCGCCCTCCGTTGTGATGTCCAGTGTCAGCCCGTACTTGGCAATGGACGCGTCCAGTCCCTCGAGGGATTCCTGCCACTTGATGCCCGCCTCGTTCACGGACAGCTGCGCGAGGCCTGATGCGAACATGGCATCGAGCAGCTTGCCGAGAGACAGGACCGTGCCGTCGGCGGCGATACCCATCTTGTCGAGGGCCTTGGCCGCTTCCTCGGTGAGCTTGGCCTGCTGCTCGGTAGCCTTCGCGGCGCCTTCGGAAGCCGTCTGGGCGGCGGCCAGCCGGGTGGGGATCTTGCCCTGTGCCAGGTCCAGCAACTCCTCAGGCTCCAGTGCGATCCCGGCGGCCTGCCCTACCTTCAGGAGGGCGTCACGGTAGCCCGGCATTTTGTCGAGCGCGTCCTGGGCGCCTTTACCGTTATTCTCAAACTCCGTGGTGAGCAGGTTGAAGGACTTCGCCGCCGAAGCGGCACCGCCGTTGGACGTGATGTCCCCGAGGGTTTCTCCGAGACCCTTCAGCCGATCGTCAAGTTGGCCGAGATCGCTCTTCACCCCGAACATGCCAGTGAAGCCGTCGAAGAACTGGTTCACGTCCTTTTCCCAGCTGTGGTTTGTGAGTCGACCGATCGCATCAGCCATGCCGTTCACCTTGTCGACGCTGCTGCTCCCGAACGCGTTGTCGAAGCCTTGAAATACTGAATCGAGATCCGAGGCCTTGGCGGTGTGCCCCGCCGCGGAGACCTTCATGATCGCGTTTGCGTATTCCTCGGCGGTTTTGGTCTTCTTCTCCGTGAAAATGGCACCGATGACGCTGAGCGCTGTCATGGCGATTGCGGCGACACCGGCGGCCTTCCCGACCTTCCCGAGCCCGGAAGCAAGTCCGGAATTGGTGGATTGCAGTGTCCGGAACGCTTCCCGGGCCGCCATAACCTTGGGGAGCATGGTCAAGAACCCGCCGGCCAGCAAGGCGACCCCGCCGACCATGCCGGCCATTCCGACGCCGGTGGAGAGGATCTCCGGCTTGACTGAACCGAGGGCGTTGATCAGGTCCGTTGCGCCCTGGGTGAGCCCGCGCAGCGCGGTAGCGGCCCCGCCGCCGCCTTGGATCAGGACCGTATCGAAGGACCCGCCGAGCTTCTCGATGTCCCCGGCAAGGTTGTCCTGCTTGATGGAGGCCGTCGCGGCGGCGTAGCCGGTGTCGTTGACCGCGTCGGTCCACTTCTGGATCCCGTCCGCGCCCTGATCGTAGAGGACGGTTGCGGCACGGACGGCGTCGGAGCCGAAGATGATCTTCTCACTCGCGGAGCGCTGTTCGTCGGTGAGGCCCTTCATGGAGGTCTGCAGGATTCCGGCGAACTTGGACAGGCCAACGAACTTGCCCTGGCTGTCGTAGGCGGAGATGCCCAGCTTGTCCATTTCGTTCTTCGCGGCCACAGAGTTCGGCGTGAGGGCCTGCAGCATGGTCTTGAAGGACGTGCCCGCATCCGCACCGATGAGCCCTGCGGAGGCGAACGCGGCGAGGCCGCCGGTGGTCTCCTCGATGGAGAGCCCGGTGGAGGCGGCGACGAGGCCGCCCTGCTTCAGGGCCATGCCGAGGTCCTCAACGGAGCCCTGTGCTTTGCCCGCACCGGCGGAGAGCAGGTCAGCGACGTGGGGGATCTGGTCGCCGGAGAGTTTGAACTGGGTCATGGCGGTCGCGGCGAGTTCCGCGGCGTCGGCGACCTCGAGGGACCCGGCAGCGGCCAGGGACAGGGCGCCGGACAGCCCGCCGGCGAGGATGTCCTTGGTCGAGACGCCGGCCTTGGACAGTTCACTGATTGCGTTGGCCGCTTCGGTGGCCGAGTAGGAGGTGTCCGCGCCGGCCTTGATCGCGGCTTCGCGCAGGAGGTCCATGTTCCCGGCGGTCTCGTGGGTGGCGGCCTTGACCTCGGACATGGCCTTGTCGAACTCGGCGTACTTGGCGATCGACAGCCCGACCCCGGCGACGACGGCCGCGCCGAAGCCCAGCAGGGTCGTCCCGGCGGTGGACCACGCTTCACTGTGGTCCCGTGCCGAGGCGGCGAGGCGGCCCATGTTCGTGGTCGCTTCAGCCGAAACGGCGGCGGCGTGGGTCTGCTGGGCGGCGAACTCCCGGGTCGCATCCGATGCGGTCACAAGTCCCAGCTCCGCCGCGTGAGCCTCGGTGACCATGTTCCCGAACTCGTCGGTCAGCTGCCCGGCGGAGTTGTAGGAAAGCCCGAAGCCCTTGGCGGCGTCCTGCGCGGCCTTCCCGGCATCGTTCAGGGCAGCCCGTGCTGCGGCGGCCGAAGCCTGCGTCTGCGTCATCGCCGTGGACGTTGTCTGCCCTGCGGTGCGCGCCGCCTGGCCCAGTGCCGTTGTGGCTGTCTCCGCTTGGGCCATTTGCCTTTGGAAGTCGGCGATTTCCGCCTTGATACGGACGGTGATGTCTCGTGTGAGGCTCATGCCTGCGTGGCCCTTTCAACGATTTGTTCCATGGCCGCAACGAAGGCCGGGCCGTTCCTATCCAGCGCGGGCCCCATGAACGCTTGCGGGGCCTGCGTTGAAGTCCCCAGCTCTACGAACACCCCATAATTTGCCGTCGGCCCGACTTCGGCCTGGAGGGTGCCGGAGGTGCCGACGCGTCGAAGGTCGGAATGCCCGATGCTGGACTTGAGGTTGCCGGTATCTACCGGCACGAAGGCCTTGGCGTCGTGTTCGATGTCGAGCGCGGTCTTACGGATAACGGCTTGGGCGAGATTGCCGATTTCTTTGGCGCCGTTGCCGAAGGTAGTGGCGAGTTCGCGCACTCCCACGATGTCTATGGCTGAGCTGGTCATGGGGCCGTCCTTGGTGTGGAGGTTCTTCATTCCACTTTGCCCGTCCGCTCGAGGATCCGGTTTCCGCGCTTCCGGGGGCGGAAACGGTAGGCTCCGGGGATGGATTGGATTTGGGAAGTCGGAAAGCTGTTGCTTGCCGCGGGACTTGGTTTCGGAGGAGGCCAGGGCGCCGTGCTGCTCGATAGAAGGCGGAAGGCCGCCGATGCTGAGGCGTCCAAAGCCGCAGAATTTGAGGTCCGATGGGAATCCGGTGACATGTGGTCCATCAAGAACGTTGGAAACGCCCCGGCCAGGGACCTCGAGATCGAGCTGGAAGCATTCCAGCTGGCTCAGTCCGCACTCCCGACATCACTCGACGTCGGGGAAACCGAAACGTTCATGGGGATCCGCCGAGGCTCCCCGCAGCTACTTATATCGTGGACGTCGCACCGCGGAGAGCCATGCGGGCCTGTCCGGAGATTTGTCCCGCCGAAGGGAAATTAGCCTCCCGCGGGAGGCTCTGCTAACTGTCCATTCTGAGGTCGGCAGGCGGGCACTCCCCTGATTCGATGGGCCCGGCGTTGCCTGTCAGTAAGCGAGTGGTTAGCCCGGGGAAAACCGGTAGTCACCACTCGTGTGACGCTTCCTCCTAGGTCGTATTCTCGGCCGATGGAACGAACAGGCAATGACAGGCGGCGGTCCAGAGGGCCACAGCCAACTGAACGCGAGATCCAGGAGCTCATAGCCCTGGCGGATGCAGCGGAACGGGCTCCGCAAATCACGATTGTTGAATACGCTTCCGTCTTGGCCACTATTCGGACGTCCCTGCGAAAGCGCTTGGGTGCGCGTTCCGCGATCCTTCACAACGATCCCACCACGACTTAGCCACCGGTTCCCGGCACCGGACGATACGCCCCGCCCTCCGAAGAGGACGGGGCGTTTCAGTTGGGGAACTTAACCGGTCGAAAGAAGCCCTTATCCGTTGGTGAGGATCGGCGCGGAACCGTGAACTGCCGAGACTTCGTACACCTTGGACCCGGAGACCGTGAGGTACGCCGATCCGGTCCCGGTGCGGGCGATGAGCACGGTCACCACTACCGGCTCATTACCTGCCGATGTGTAACCAAAGTTCCATTGCGTACCGGCAGTATCAGCCAGCATCGGTGTCCCGTTGACGGAGAGCATCTGAATCGGGGACTGTGCCCGAAATGATATGGCTCCCGAGGCGCGGATGGTGAATGCGCTGGGGGTTCCGTCCGCGAGTCCGAAAATATCCGCGTATATGTTGTTATTGCTCCACGCCTGGTACGGGCCGTACTGGTCCGATGTGGCGGACGCGTCGATAGCGTCTTGGGCCGATTTTGCCCCGTTCGCAATCGTTGGGTCCCGGAAGTATGCGGTCACGATCCCGTTGGTACCTGCCCCGTAGTTCTGGAGCGTACCGCCTGCCGGCGCGCTGTACCGTCTCGTCATGTGACCCCAGATCGGGCCGCCTGATGTGACGTTGCTGGGTAGCGTGAGTAGAGCTCCACCGGGCGTCGTGGAGAGTGTGAACTGGTTTATCGCGGGGACGGACTGCACATAGAAGAGGGTTGCTCCCGTGAGCGCCGGTGTCGTTGGTACGTTGGAGGGGAAGCTGATTGCATCCCCAACTTTGAGGAAGTGCGCGGCCGCCGTGGTGGTGATAGTGCTGGTAGACGATGCAATCGTGTAGCCGTCAGTCACGCGCCGAGCCGTTTTCGTGAGGACCAGCGGATTGGCAGGGAACAGCGGGCGTCGGCGGATGCGGTCCGAAATCAGCACAGCCACGTCGCTGAATAGCGGCACCGGCACGCCCAGTTTCTTCGCTGCAAGGTTGATGCCTGGGGGGAAGCCGGGCGTGTTCGTCGGGTGGATGAAGCCTGTACCCCCTGTGTCGCTGAACGCACCCGTCGCCTGGTTTGTGATGGTCACGCCGGGGTAGTAGCGGGCGGCGTAGGCGTTGATGTCGCTCATTGCCGTGGCACCATGCCAGTCGATGTGGGTGACGTGGTTGTTCTGGGCGGCGAGCTGCATGTAGTAGGTTCTGATCGCCGCGTACTGTGCATAGTTGGCGGTTTCGGCGGGGTTGGCGTAGTGCCCGGCCATAGCTGACTGCAACACGACGGGGATGCCTCGTGTGCGGCCGTAGGTGACCGCTTGGTCGATGACGGTCTTGAATGGTGCAGGCCACATACCGGAACCTGCGTCATTCACGTCCTGGCCGACGAAGATCAGGTCTAGGTCGTCACGGTCGAAGTGCGAAGCGATGCCATTGTTGCCGCTGATCGGGATGCCGGCGACCTGCGCCCCGGTTGGGGCGACGAGGTTCACCATGTCAACGAGCTTGCTGCCGCCGTAGGTGTAGTTGAAGAACTGCACTCCGGGGCGGGTGGAGTCGCTTATTTCGATTTCCTCGAAGTACGCGTATCCCGAGGCGGGTGCGGCAATTTCAACCTTGTGGTGCCCCGCCGTGACGGTGAACGTCTGGCGCTGCCGGTATGCCTGTGATCCTGCCGCGGGGGTCGTGCCAACCACGACTCCGTCGATACTGATGTTCGCGGCCGCGGCGTCAGCCTCCACCGAGAAGTAGAGCCTTACAGTGTCACCGTAGCCAAAGAATGTCAGCGTCGTGCTGGTGCTCTTGCCGCGTGCGCGGACGTAGGACGGGCCGCCGAACGGCTGCTTCTCCCATCCGTTGAGTGCGGCGGTGAAACTGCCGCCAAGCCCGCCGCCGAGTTGCCGGTACTCTCCGACTTCGCCGTACAGGGTTTTCAAGTGTTCGGGAAGTACCAAGAGTAGGGAGCCGACAAAGCTTGAGATGGACATGCCGTAGGAGCCGATACGGAACTGCCCCGCCGTCGCCTTGTAGAGACGGGCGAGCGGTGAGAGTTTGTGGCTGTCCGCGTCGTAAGTGGTTGAGATGTTCCAGTTGGCAGGGGTGTGAGTAGCGCCGGAGGTGTGTGCTGCGATGGCGGTGACGACATCGCCAGTCGGATTGAGGACAGCCTGCCCTGCCGCGTAGGCCGTGTTCGGCTTCCACTGCGGTACATAAGTGGCATTAAGTGCCGTCGCGGTTTGGCTGCCCGGGGTCGTGACGAGGGTCTTCACGGAGGCGTCATCGGCTACCCCCGCGGCGCCAGCTGCTCCGGCTGGACCCTGCGGCCCGGCCGAGGCGTACGGCAGGGACGCCCACGCGGTCGTCCCGTTGCCGAACTTCTGCTTGCCGGTGTCCGACTCAATGCCCGGCTCGCCCTGGGCGAGCACCGGGTTGAATGATGCCCAATTCGCGGCCGTGCCGCGGCGGAGCTGGATCCTGTTGGCCATTACGGCTTACCTCCATCGATTGTCAGTCCTGTTGTGAATAGAGCGGTCGGTGAGCCGCCGTCAAATGCCATGATTTCTGCGACTGCTAAGCCGAGATTCTCGGGTTCATCCGTCGTCGTTCCTTGATCCCTATGGCATGTGGGTTCGGCGGTGCTGCTGTGAGCTTCCTCATCCACCGAAAACCCACCGGATTCGTGCTCCGATGGCAGCTTCCATGCACGAATTGCGCCTGCGATGAGGGCCCGCTTGAATGGGCTCGCGTGCTCTTCGCCGGCATCAATTTTGCGGAGGTCTTCCTCGAGCGCCACAGCTGCCGCGTGGAAGGCCTCGTCAAGGGAGGTCATGTTCTACGCCTCCTGGAAGGTCAGGCCGGCGTCCCGGGCGGCGTAGATGCTGGCCGGCAAGGCCATCTCGGAGAGGTTCTGGCCGAACGTTGGGAAACCGGTTCCCAGTTCGTTGTTCAGCTCGACGTAGTCGGTGGGGACCTGGCCGGTTGCGCAGAAATAGCGGATGGCAGCGGCGCGCACCTCGTGGGCATGCACCTCCGAATACATTGCCCCGGACCGGGTCGGTTGCCGCATGCTGGAATCCATGCCGGTTACCGAGTTCGTCAGGCTTTCGGGCACGTAGTCGGCGCCATTCAGGTCCTTGAGCTGGCGGAGCAGCGCCTTGACCTTCGTCTCGTGCGCATCCAGGCGGCGGCGCGCTGCCGCCGCCTGCTTGTCTTCGTCCCGAGCTTCCGCTTCGAGGGCATCACGCTGCGCGGTTTTGAGCTTGCGCAGAGCTTCGGCCGTGGCCTGATCGTAGGCGCGGGCCTTGCGCTCCAGCGTCTGGACGCTGAGCGAGATCCGTTCGGCAGCCGCTTCATCGGCGAGGATCATGGCTCCTGACTCGGCGTCCAAGCGGGCGGCTTCGGCACGGGCCGCACTCGCCTTCGCCTGCCACTCCTCAACGACGGCGTGGGCCTTGGTGACGGCCGCTGCGGCCTGGTCGACTGACGTGGTGAAAATGGGCATGCTGGGTTCTCCTTGGAAAGGTGGGGGTCGCTAGTTGATGACGCGGATGCTGTGTGTGGCCACTTCTCGGAGCTCCACACGCATCCGCTGGCCGGAAGATTCACGCTGCTCCTGGGCCGCAGCGGGTCGTCGCTGCGGGGCTGGTTTGACGGCCTTCTGTGCCCGATGCTCGGCTGAGCGGCTGAACTGCTCGGTGAGTTTTGTGGCGAGGCGGGCGATGGTCTCTTGGCGTTCCACTTCGTAGGGGCTGCGTTTGGCCGCCTCGGTGTACGCTTCTTCGGCGATTTGCGCGGCTTCGGCCTCGGCGGCGTAGATGCCCTTGCTGGCGTCTGCACGCATCAATGCCTGGGCCAGTGCCCGGGTGGCTGTCGCTGCGGCTTCCGTGGCAACCCAGATGGACACGGCGTCGAAGTCACGCTTCTGGATGGGCAACTCGCCCTCGGCGACGTGGCGCTTGGGTTCGCGGCCGAAGGCCCGGGCCACCGATTCGCTGGCGAGGCGCTCGAGGTCGCCCTGTCCGGTCTGGGCGCCGCGTTCGCTTTCACCGCGAAAGGCGCGCCGGACGGATTCGCGGGCGGTCTGTTCGGCCTGGCTGAGGCTGCTGGTCGCTTTGTTGCTGGTCATGTTCTATGCCTCCTGGCTGGTGTGGTTCCTGTGGGCCGCCGGCCGGGAAGGGTAGTCGACCGGCGGCCCTGTGAGTGATCTGATGCTGCGCCTCCCCGTTTCGGAGCGGCGCCAATCCGGCTCAGATCACTCGTTTCAGGAGATCCACAGTGGGACATTCCAAGTTTCACAAGGACGGCCGCCTGACGGTTTCCGCGCTTCCGGGGGCGGAAATGCTGGGGATAATGGTGGGTAAACGGTGGATGAGCGAGCGGCAGCAGGCTCCGGAGAGCCCTCGATAGGCCTCCTGTAGCGGATGTGCGCGGCGGCGGCCTGCGAATGTTCTCTTATCAGGCAGCTTGGAAGGCCATCAATCGTCGGATGCCGTAGTCGCCGACGCTGTCCTCCGTGACCATCCACCGGTCATGAACCTTGACGCCCTCAAGCTCCCCGGATCTGAGCATCTGCCTTACTCGACTCTCGGTGCGGCCGATGACAATTGCCACCATGCTCACTGGCCATAGCACCGGGTCCGTTGCTTCCCCCACACGGTCCGCGACGGCCCGCGACGGCAAGCTATCCACCTTCGCCACGGTCTGGTGCTCCTCGCAGCGCTCACGGTAGAGCCGGGCAGCTTCTGCCATCGCGTCCCAGTCGTCCAGGAGTTTCGTCCGCACCGCTGCAGGCAGACCGACTGAGCGCCGCTCGACCTCGGCCCGCTTCAACATCGACGTTAGGATCTGGGCACTGGGTCCGCTGATGTGCGCACCGAGTAGCGGCCGGCGCGGGTTGTAGCTCATATCAGGATCCCCCGCTCATCTCGTCTTCCTTAGAAGCCTTCAAGAGCTCCGCATGGAGAACCGAGTCAGCTTTCTTCCGCTGATCCGGAGACAACTCGAGAGCGTCCAGGGTGGCCTTAACAATGTCGACCAACTGCATAGCCTGAAGCTGGGTGATGCGAACGCGGCGCTCGTCCAAACCGAGCTTGCCTAGGATCTCCAGCGTCTTCACCAACCGGTCATGCCACTGACCCCACAGGGCCACCTCTGAGCGCAGCTGCTCAGTTCCCATCACTGATGTGTAGCTCAGCCTGTCCAAGGCGTTCACACGGGCAGCCAGCGCCCGTTCGGTGGCGGAGAGTCGGGCAGCGAGACCGGCCAAGACAAGCACCGGATCCCCCAACGGCTCCACGTCCTCGACTGCCAGGATGGCCCGGGCATCAGCGGTGACCGACTGGAGGGCCTGCCGTTGCAAGGCCTTCGCCTTCACCGCTGGGGCAGCTCCGCCGTGCACCCGGCAGACCGTCCCTCCAGCAATCGGCGAGCGCCGGCACCGCTCCCCCGTGCCCTTCGCCTTCGCAATGCACTGGCTCTTCATGAGGTCACGCCCCTTCGCCGGGCTTCATGAGGGCAGCTTGGCGGTGGTCGAGGATTGCGCTTGTTGCGAGGCCTCGGTCGACGAGGTCGCGGGCCATGTTTTCGTAGCTGAGGGCTGGGGTCTCGGGTGCTGGCTGCGGCTGCCGTGTTTGGGTGCGGGTGGCGGGGTGGGTGCGGCGGGGCATTAGTCCTCCTTGGGGGTGTTGGCGGTTTCCGGGCCTGATGCGCGGCCGATGGCTTCGCGGTAGTCGAGTCCGGGGCTGAGTTCTTCGACGATGTCGACGGCGGGGTTGAAGATTTCGACGGCGAAGATGGCCAGGGCTGCGGCCAGTGTTCCGATGATGTGTTCGGGATCGACTCCTGTGGCTGCGAGGGTGACTGTGCTGGCCCAGATGGTGGCTTTCATGGTCTCGACGTCGTTGGAGGTGGCGGCGACGGCGGCGGCGAGGAGCCCGGCGTATTCGTAGGACGGGTCGGTTGCGTCTTGGGGTGCGTGGTCTGTGCCGATCGCGGTGAAGTAGTGGGGTGCCATGGTCATTTGGTGGTCTCCTGTTGGTTGGGGCAGTTGATGTGGTGGGTTGTTTCGATGGTCCAGCTGAGTCCGGCCATGTTGGTGAGGATCTCGTTGGGGAGGCAGCATGGCTCTGTTGGCGGTTCGGTGGTCATGCTGTCTGCTCCTCTTCTGGGGCTTCGAGTTCGCCGGGCGGGTTGCACCACTGGTATTGGCGCGGGACGATGGCGCGGGCGTCGTGCTGGGCCTGCAAGCGTTGACCGGCAGCGAGGGTGTTGGCCATCTTCTGCGACGTCGTCAGGCGGCCGTTCTGGTGGAAGTCTTTGGACCATGGCCCAAGGGAGGCAGCAGGGGCTGTTTCGTCGGTCCAGCATTCTTGGTTGAGCCAGGTTGCCGGGGCCTTGGTGAACTTCGGATCTTCGCCCTTGCGGCGCTCCGTGTAGCTCTTTGCGCCTGCGATGAGTTCTTGCGCGGAAGCTTTCTTGCGCGCCCGTGTGTAGGCGTTGACTGCCGCTCCCCTGCCCTCACGCTTGGGATAGATGGCGTACCAGGCGTTGAAGTCTTCGCCGAGCTGCTTGGCAAGGACAGCTTTGGACAACGGCGGAGCTTCCGAAGGGAGATCAATTTCTATCTCTCCCTGCTTCTGTTCTCGCGCTTGCGCGTTAGCTTGGGCGACGGAGAGTGATTGATGTTCTTTGATGTGGTCTTTGTTGTGGTGTTCATGTTGTGTTGGGCGCTCATGGGTGACCGGTTCTTTTGCCCATATGACCGGTAGTTCTTCACTGGTGACCGGTAGTTCTGCTGATATGACCGGTAGTTCCGCTGAAGCAGGTGTCACCGGTGCACGGTTGTTCCCGGAAGCACCGGTCACGGGTGCCACGTAGTTCTGTTCATCCGGATCAAGCATGGGGACACGTTCCAGCAGGTCGGACGGGACGGTCAGCCGGTACTCGCTGGCGAAGGCACCCGCGTGGCCGCGGCCGAAGGATCGGCCCTTGGCCACCATTTCCAGCATCCCCATGTCCTCGAGCTCCGACTGCCCTCGACGCACGGTGCTGATGCTGGCCCCCATGACCGCTGCGAGGCGGCTCTGACCTGGACGCACCCGGCCGCCGTCGGCCGCGGCGTAGCTGGCCATCGTGAACCCGAGAAGCTTCACGCTCGGCGCGCTGACCTGAATCCGGCGCAGGATGCGTTCCCACTCAAAACGCCCGATGGGCTCGCGGGTGAATTCGCGGTCCTGGTCCAAGGGGTGCACTTCCTTTCGTTAGCTCTGGTCGTCAGCGCAGGTGCCATGCGACTTATCAGTTTCGAGGGCAGCCCTGCCGGCCTTCACCGGCGTGATGCCTTGGACCACGTAGGGATTCTTGGCGGCAACCGCGGCGTCATTCAGCGGGCCCTCGTGTCTGGTCCCGTGCCAGTAACCAGATGCCCACGCGGCGGCAAGGTCGGCTTCAGTGATCATCAGTGGGGCCTCCGCTCCGGACCAGGCTGCCAGCGGGCACTGCTGCCTCTTCCGCCGCCTGGGAGAGCTTCCGGCGGAGGAAGTCCAGCCCAGCCGGCCGGACCATCGTCGTTGCCGTAGGGACCGTCTCACCGGCCCGGTTTTTGTAGCTGCCGAGCTTGACCTCGAAGTGATGCATGTAGCGCTGGTACGGGAGGTTGTTGCCCTGCAGGATGCCCAGCCGGCGCAGATCCCGGAAGAGGACGTTCTGCCCGTACCCGAGGGCCTTGGCGGCGGCCTGCATGGAATAGAGGCCGCTGGCGTCCATCAGCGCGTCATAGGCTTCGGCCTTGGGTGCTACGGCTTCGAGCTGCTCGAAGGTATCCGCGAGCTGGCGGAGGGCGTCGGCGAAGCTGGTGGGCAGGGCCGGAGCCTCGGTGGGTGCGGAGTGGAACGATCCTGTTTTGCGGATGGTTGGCAGGACAGTGCCGGTCACCCAGCGTCGGAACGGCTTGGCGCCTTCGGAGTTGCTGCGGAAGATCGAGTCATAGAGGCCGGCTTCGGAGATGACGACGAGGTCCTGATCTCCACCGGGGGTACGCACTTTCGCGTACCCCTTATCGTCAGCGTCCAGGCGCCGCGTCATGTCGGACGCCATGCGGTAGTCGAGGATCCCGGCGACGTCGGCCGCGATGAACCATGGCTCACCGTCCAGTTCGATGGTCCGGACTTCCTGGGCGTCGTAGGTGAACTGCTGGACGGTACTCACAGTTCGATCTTTCCGGCGGCCGCGTGGTGGATGACTCCGACGCCCTTGTAGCGGGGATCCTTGGCTACGGCGATGGCGTGGATGGCCAGGCTGTGGAAGGGCAGGAGCTCCTTGCTGTTCCACAGCTGTTCGGCGACAGCGTCGGGCGCCCACGGGGCGTCTGGGCGGGTGCGGCCGCGGGCCAGGGAGACGATGGCGCCGAGGCGGTGGAAGTCGCGAACGGTGGGGCGGGTGGGGAGGGTGTCTGTTATCGTGGTGCTCATAATCTGTACTTCCTTCGTGGTGTCGGTGGTGTTGATTTCTGGGAGCCAGTTACCGCTGGCTCCCTTTTTTGTTTCTGCCGGCTACTGCTGCCGGCACGGTCAGGCCGCATCCCTTGGGTCTGCCAGTGTGTTCAGCCACTCGGCGATGTCGGTACGTGAGTAGCGGACGTGGCTGCCGATCTTGTGGCCGCGAGGCCCTTTATGCCGAGACCTCCACACATAGATGGTGGCGAGCGGGATGCGCAGTTCCTGTGCCAGCTCAGCGGGGGACAGCCATTCTTGTGCCGAGGCCTGCCGGTCAGCGCTTACTGTCAATTTCACGAATCCTCCTTGTAGTTCCACAGCTTGAATTTGGCTTCCAATCAAGTCATGGCTTTAGCTTGCCCATTTATTCACCGGTTGTCAAGCTCCATCTTTTCCGACATACTGACTAAAGCCACAGACCTACATCAAGGAGAGCAATGGCCAAGCCAATCGAGCAAGTCATCGGAGACAACGTAAAGAGGCTCAGGGAGGGCCTGGGCATCTCCCAAGCAGAGTTGGGCGAAGAGGTCGGCGTGAGGCTTGGAACGAAGTGGATACCTCAAACCGTGTCGGCTGCCGAGCGCGGAAAACGCCAATTCATCGCCGCCGAAATCGTGGTCCTTGCCCACGTTCTGAAATGCCGGATCCAGTACCTTTTCGAGAGCCCCGATTCGGAGCCGATCATGATCAGCGATGCGTTCATTTCCACTCCGGACTTCACAAGCACACTCGACGCCAGCGGGATCAACGACGAGCAGCTGCGCCGGATGTACTCAAAGCTCCGCACCAACCTTCAGGCCATGCCGGCCATTGCGGGTGCTTTGAAAGAGGACCTCAAGAAGATTGAGGACATTGCCGCCAACACCACTCGGCTCCTGCGTTTGGAACAAGGCGCCGATGAGGATGAGTCGGCCGATGCCTAGGCCGCCGCTGCAGATCGGCACCTGGGGGAAGATCAGCCGGGATGAGGTCACCCCCGGGGTTTGGCGTGCGATGGCCCGGTTCCGGGACTTCGACGGCATCACCCGGAAGGTGGAGGCCCGGGCCGTGGCGACGTCCAAAGCTGACAAGGGTGGGAAGGCCGAGCGGCTCCTGATCGCAGCGCTGACGGACCGTGCCATGCCCGCCGGCGAAGACATCACTGGCGACATGCGCATCATAAAGCTGGCCGTCATCTGGTGGGCTGAGTTCGAGGACACCGGCCGGGCGCTGAACACCCGCCGCCGGTATAAGGACATCCTGGACAACTACGTCTCCCCCGGCGTGGGCGGCCTCCGGATCCGGGAAGCCACCGTGTCCACCCTGGACCGCTTCCTGAAGACCATGAGGACCAAGCACGGCAACGCCACGGCCAAGCTCTGCAAGACGGTCCTGTCCGGCATGCTGGGCCTCGCAGCCAGGCACGGCGCCCTCGACGGGAACCCGCTCCGCGACGTCGCCACGATCCCGACCAACCACAAGGAGGTCCGGGCCCTGACCGTGTCCGAGGTCGGCGCGCTGCGTGCAGGGCTCCGGCAGTGGGAGAAGAACAAAAAGCAGGCCGGCCGCTACCCAACTGTGGACATGCTCGACGTCGTCGACATCATGCTCGCTACCGGTGCGCGCATCGGCGAGGCCCTGGCCATCCGATGGAAGGACATCGACCTGAAGTCCGAGCGCCCGACGGTCACCGTCAACGGGACGATCGTCTACATGGGGCAGGGCCATGGGCTGACCATTCAGGACCACCCTAAGAGCGCCCATTCACGGCAAAGGTACTTCCTGCCACCCTTCGCCGTGGAAATGCTCCTGAGGCGGCAGGTAGGCCAGCTGGCGGCCAATCCGTGGGACGTCGTGTTCCCGTCCGCCGTCGGCTCGCTGCGGGATCCGAACAACTTCCGCAAGCAATGGCGCTCAGCGCGGGACGAGCTCGGCTTCCAGTGGGTCACACCACACACGTTCCGGAAGACCGTGGGGACCCTGCTGGAAGCCTCCTCGGGTATGGCCGTCGCCTCCGCCCAGCTCGGCCACTCCAGCGAGAACGTCACCGCGAAGCATTACGTCCAGAGGACCCACGAGGCTCCTGACAACACCGTGCTGCTCGAGGCGTTCGGCGCCAATGTGTCGGAGCCGTGACCGCCGCCCGGAAAGTGATTACGGTGGGTTTCCGGTGGATGCCTACCTGAGAACTTCAAAAGCGAAGAGCCCCTGATCCGCGTTTCCGCAGGTCAGGGGCTCTTTTCGTGTAGGGCTACTCGGACTTGAACCGAGGACCTTAGGATTATGAGTCCCGCGCTCTAACCAGCTGAGCTATAGCCCCCCGCGCCCGGAATCCGGATCGGCCCGCAGGGGCCGGACTGGTTCCGGGCAAAATCACTCTAGCAATAGTAGTCGTCCGCGCCGTGCACACGGCCATGCAGAGCGCGGCGCGGCTAGACGACCAGGTCGTCGTAGCTGGCGCCGCGGTAAATGTCCTCGAACGTCTGGAGGGTGCGTTCGATGCTGTGGTTCTCCACCATGCCCCGGCTGGTCTTCCCCATGGCCGCAAGCTCGTCGGCCGGAAGCGTGAGCACCCGGACCAGCTTGGCTGCCAGGTCGTCACTGTCGTTAGGGGTGAACAGGAAGCCATTCTCGCCGTCGCGCACGAGGTGCGGCAGGGCCATGGCGTCTGCCAGCAGCACGGGCGTGGACGCGGACATCGCCTCCAGTGTCACGAGCGACTGGAGCTCTGCCGTGCCGGGCATGCAGAACACGTCGGCAGCGATGTAGGCCCTACGGAGTTCGGCGTCGCTCGCCAGGCCAAGGAACTTGACCCGGTCCTGCAGCCCGAGCCGGGCAACTTGGGCCTCGAGGGACCGCCGGACTTCCCCGCCACCAACGATCTCCAGGTGAATATCCAGCTCTGCGGGAGTCTTGGCAACGGCGTCGATCAGCACGTCGATGTGCTTTTCCTCGGCGAGCCGGCCCACAAAGAGGACCGTGGGGCTGCCATGCCGCTCCACCGTCTCTCCCGGCTCGGGCTCGTAGGCGGCGGCGTCGATGCCGTTGGAGAGCGGCAGGACCTTGCGCAGGAAGGCGTGGTCGTGCATGGCTTTGGCCGCCAGCGGCGTGGGCGTCGTCACGACGTCGGCCTGGCCCATGACCTTGCCCATGTCCTTCCAGGAAATGCGCCCCACGATGTCCTTGAACCACTGCGGGAAGGGCAGGAACGGGTTCAGGTTCTCCGGCATGAAGTGGTTGGTGGCCACGACCCGGATGCCGCGCTTCACGGCCTCGTACAGCACGTGCTCGCCGATCATGTAGTGGCTCTGAATGTGGACCACGTCAGGCTGGATCTTGTCGAACAGCAGGCTGATTTCCTTTTTGATCTCCCAGGGAAAAGTGATCCGGAAGTATTCGTGGGTCGGCACTGAGTGTGAGCGGATCCGGTGGACGGTGCCTTCGTCGCTGAAGTCGCTGAAGCTGGGGCCCTTGCCCGGGCGGCAGGCGAGGACATGCACGTTGTGTCCGCGGGCAGTCATGCCCTTGGCGAGGCGGTATCCGAACATGGCAGCGCCGTTGACGTTGGGCGGGTACGTTTCCGCGGCAATCAAGATGGTCAGCGGATGCTTGCTATCGGGCATGGTCACGTGGAGGGCTCCTGGTGGTCACGGTGCGGGCAGCTGGGTCTGTGGTGGCCGGCTGGCCGTCGGCGCAGGCGTGCCGGGCCTACTGCTGAGGTCTTAACTGACGCCCTAGGACCTGCCCGCGGCCTTCCGCGCGTCTTTCTTGCGCTTGGTGACCTCGGGGTGGTGCCTGGAGAGGGCGATCACTCCCACGATAGCAAGGGATGCGGCCGTCCCCATGGCAATTGCCATCACGGCGTGCACATCGGGCCGCAGCTCGCCGAGGATCGCAATCCCGATTGCGATGCCCACGATCGGGTCGACGACGGTCAATCCCGCGATTACCAGGTCCGGCGGCCCGTTGGAGTAGGCGTTCTGGACAAACCATGATCCCAGTCCGCCCGCGGCCGCAATCGCGACGACGGAGTACCACTGGACATTCAGCAGGAACAGTCCGTTAGGGTCCAGCAGGTGTTTGCCGATGATGCGGGTCAGAACGGCCACGAAGCCAAAGAGCACGCCGGCGCCGAGGATGAAGATGAAGGCGCTCATGCGGTGTTTGAACAACAGGGCGAGCGTCCCGAAGAGACCCACGGCCAGGGCCAGCAGGAGAACAATGGTCAGCTCGTCCGTGGAACTGACGTGGTGGTTCTCCTGCGTCACGTTGACGGCCAGCACAACAAACAGGGCGGAACCGGTGACGCACGCCGAGATCGCCACCACTGTCGCCCGGTTCATGCTCAGGCCCTGGTCTTTGGTGTTGACCACCGTGGTGATCACGAGGGCGATCGCCCCGATCGGCTGGACCACGGTGAGCGGGGCCGTGACAAGGGCGATCGCATTCATCGCCATGCCGACGCACAGCAGCAGCAGCCCGAAGACCCAGCGGGGTGTCCGAAGCAGGCGCAGGAACCCATGGGTGCTGAGCGCCAGCCCGCCGGTATCGGCCTTGACCGCGCTCCCCTGGCGCTGGGCGCCGAAGGCCAGGAAGAAGGCGCCGGCCACTGCCAGCAGGACCGCGAGCCAGACCATCAGCGCGGGCCGCCGTCGTGCGCTTTGCCCGTCTTGCCCTTGCGGATGATCGCCCAGAAGTAGTTGTAGGCCGCGATCCAGTGCCCCGCCAGTCCCAGGCCCAGGAAGATCCACGCGACGGTGGCGTAAACGTCCGCAGCGGGGACTGGCATTTTGGAAAGCACCAGCAGCGGAGTTCCGACGAGCAGCAGCCCGGTCCGGATCTTCCCGATGCGGCTCACCGGCAGGTCAGGGTGGCTGCCGAAGTAGAACAGGGTCACCGTGAGCAAGACCGCGTCAGGGAGCAGGAGTGCGGCCAGATACCACCATTGGACGATGCCGGCGATGGCAAGCGTGACCGCTACGGCAATCAGGGAAAGCCGGTCGGCAATGGGGTCCATGACCCGGCCAAGGTTGGACATCTGGTTGAAGCGTCGCGCAATGTAGCCGTCCACCCAGTCGGTGCTGGCCATGACGGCCAGCACCAGCGCCCCGAAGCCGTATTGCTGCTGCGCGAGGACAAGCCAGATGAAGAGGGGGACGCCGAGGAACCGCACCACGGTCAGGAGGTTGGGGATCGTGAAGACCGCATCCTGGTGGAATTGGGGTTGCCCCGGCCGGGCTCCAGCGCCGATGAACTTCAACGGTGCCCCCTTTGCGTGGCCGGCAATGAATCTGCGTGGGAGAACAGGGGGCTGCCTAGCCCTTGATCAATTTGCGGAGCAGGAAAACGAGCGCAGCTGCGGACGCGGTGAGGGCGGCCAGCGGCTTCCAGCGCTGGCTAAGCAGGCCGGCTAGGCCCCGATCGTCCGAGGCCCCAGGGGAGGTCCTTGCCGAGCTCCCGGCCGGGGACCGGAAGCCTGCGACCTTGCCGCGGAGCTGCACCTTGCCCGCATTGAGCCGGACCTGGGTGGCGGCCAGAAGAGCCTGGGCCTGAGTCTTGACGTCGAGTTCCTGGCCGAGGTCGTCGCGCACCCCAGTGAGGTGGGTGCGGCGCTGGAGGAGCCGACGCCGGAGTTCGGCTTCGGTGGGCGGCGGGCCGAAGTCTGGCTCGGCGGCTTTCTTGGCGTCCTTTTCGGCCTTCGCCTTGGCGGCTGCTTCAGCCTTGGCGGCCTTCGCTGCCTTGGCCTGCTCGGAGGACGGATCCAGGACTGCCGGATCGAAGCCTGAGCCTTCCTTGGCGATCCCGAGATCGTACTTGAGGCCGCGAAGGGTCCCTTCGGGGACCAGCGGCATGGCCTTTTTGAACTTCCCGACGCCGACCAGAGCCACGATCAGGGCAATCAGCAGGAAGACACCGCAGACCAGGAGGGCTGCGAGCCACGCGGGCATGATCGTGGCCAGCCCCATGATCGCGGCAACGATGAGCCCGATCACCAGGAAGGCAACGAAAGCCAGGGCGACGGCGAGGAAGGCGGCGGCGATGCCGAGCTCGATGCCCTTGCGCTTGATCTCGATCTTGGCCAGGGCAATCTCGTCGTTGAGTTGGCGGGGCGCCAGTTTGAAGATCAGTCTTAGGGTCTTGGGCAGCGCGGAAATGCGCAGCCCTCCGCCTGTCCCGCCGCTGTGACGTCCGCTCATCGGTCCCGCCTAACTGGTGCCATCTGTGGTTCCGCTCGCGCGGGTTTGCCGAATCTGCACAGCTTCGCACAGACCCCGGTGTCAAAACTACCATTCAGCCCCCGGTCAGGGCCTTGACGGCAAGGCGTGGCGCGCCCGTGGAGACGCCGGCCCCGGCCACCTCCGGGCCCTAGGATGGACCTCTGTGACGACACCCACGAATCCCGGCGATGCCCTGAGCCGACGCCGCAAGCTCCTGTACATTCTGATGCTCGGGGCCCTGACCGCTCTCGGACCGTTCACCGTGGACCTGTACCTGCCGGCGTTTCCTGCCCTCGAAGCGAGCCTGGGCGTCTCCCAGGCCGCAGTTCAGCTGACACTTACCGGAACGACGGTCGGGTTCGCCCTGGGCCAGCTGGTGGTGGGACCGCTGAGCGACAAGTTCGGGCGGCGCCTGCCCCTCATTCTGGCGACGGCGGTGCACATCACCGCGTCCCTCGGCGCCGCCCTTTCCACGGACATCGCCGCGCTGGGTTTCTTCAGGATCCTGATGGGCGTCGGGGCCGCGGGAGGCGGGGTCGTGGCCATGGCCATGGTCCGGGACCTGTTCAGCGGCTACGCCATGGTGCGGATGTTTTCACGGATGGCCCTCGTCAACGGCCTGGCCCCGATCCTCGCCCCCGTCATCGGATCGCAGCTGCTGCTGCTGATGCCGTGGCCGGGCATCTTTTTCTTCCTGGCCAGTTACGGGACCCTCGTGATCATCGCGGCGCTGTTCGTGGTGCGTGAGACGCTGCCACCGGAGCTGCGGGGGAAGACCGGGCTCACAGCCCGTCAACGGTACAAAGTGCTTTTCGCGGACCGGATCTTCGTCGGCCTGCTGATGGTGGGCGGCATGAACTTCGCGGGCCTGTTCACGTACCTCTCCGCGTCGCCGTTCCTGTTCCAGGGCATTTACGGCTTCACGCCCCAGCAGTATGGACTGCTCTTCGGCATCAACTCGCTTGGCATCGTCTCCGGAGTGCAGACCAGCTCCCGGCTGATCAAACGCGTCCCGCCGCAGTGGATCCTGGCCTGTTCCACCGCCTGGATGTTCCTGATGGCCGTTCTGATTGTCGTTTTCGATCGTCTGGGCTTCGGACTCTGGGGTGTCATGGTGCCGCTGTGGTTCTACATCCTCGGCGCCGGCTTCACGTTTCCGACCGTCCAGGTGCTGGCCCTGGCCAAGCACGGCGCCCAGGCCGGGACCGCGGCCTCCTTGCTTGGCGCGGCCACGTTCATGATGGCCGGCCTCATCTCTCCGGTGGTCGGCTGGCTCGGCGGACAGTCGGCCACGCCGATGGGCGCCGTCCAGGCTGTGTGCATCTTCCTGGCCGCCGCGGCCCTGTGGCTGGTCGTCAGGCCCCGCACCGTCCCCTCGATCCACTAGGGGACCCGCCGGGCCCGCCGTTTCCCCACGGGACATGCTCATTCTTGGTGCCGCTGCCCCGGAGGACATGCCCATTCCTCGCACCCGGGACTGGGCATCACGGGATCATGTCCACGCGCCAACCCCAGCACCGGACATGTCCCGTGGAGGGCTGCCCGCCTGCCCGCACGGAACACCTGCCCCGGAGGACATGCCCATTCCTCGCACCCAGGACTGGGCATCACAGGATCATGTCCACGCGCCAACCCCAGCACCGGACATGTCCCGTGGAGGGCTGCCCGCCTGCCCGCACGGAACACCTCCCCCTGGGAGGACATGCCCAGTCCTCGCACCCAGGACTGGGCATCACGGGATCATGTCCACGCGCCAACCCCAGCACCGGACATGTCCCGTGGAGGGCTGCCCGTCCCTCTGTGCCTCTGTGCCTGTGCCCGTGCCGGAGTGCCCTATTCGGCGTCCCCGGCGGGCGATAAAGTTGATGTATGCCCGACTGGCAGGATCCTCCGCCCCTACCGGCCACGTGGCAACGGGTCGATGCCGGGATCCTGCCGCTGTGGTGGGATCGGTTGTGCGGCCAGACCAGCACCCAGTCGGCAGCCCTCTTCGCCGCCGGGCTGTTCACGGAGGATCGCCGGCGCCCGATCGCCCAGTGGTACAACCCGGCCTACGATTCCGCCCTCCTGGTCGCCCCCGAGACCTCCCCCGAATGGCCTGTGCAGCGCTTCGGGATCTTCTACGCCCCGCCGGGCTCCGGCTTCACCCAGGTGCATTCGGCCCCGCATGAGTGGCACCCGCGCGAGCCCCGGAAGTCCCCCACCGAGAACGAGGCATTCCAGGCCGCCGTGGCCGAGGCCGAGCGCTTCCTCCAGGTCGAGATGTACTTCGTCTGAGAACAGCACTCCCACGGCACCGCGGCACCCCGGAATCCGGGAACATAAAAGGGCACAAAAAAGGTCCCGCAGCCGGTTGTTCACCGGCCGCGGGACCTGTCCGCTCCTCCTGCTGGACTTGAACCAGCAACCCTTCGATTAACAGTCGAATGCTCTGCCAATTGAGCTAAGGAGGAATGAAGCAGGTACGACATTAGCAAAGGTTTCGCCGCTTTGGAAATCGGACGGGGCCGCCTTGGCACTGACCCCGCAGATACCCCCAGCGGGTATGAAAAAGTCCCCGCTCCGGTGACCCGGAACGGGGACTGCGCGCTCCTCCTGCTGGACTTGAACCAGCAACCCTTCGATTAACAGTCGAATGCTCTGCCAATTGAGCTAAGGAGGAATGAAGCGGCTATAAGCCTAGCAAACACCGGGCCGGGAAACGAAATCGGCGCCTCAGGCGTCGGACCGCAGCGACCGCCGCTGCATCTCAAGCTGCATGAGCTCGCGGTTCAGCCGGTGGAACTCCTCAGGGTCGGCCGAGGCGTCGAGCCTCTGCAGCTGTCCCATTTTGTCCGCCTTGACCCGGGTGATCTGCAGCTCGAACAATCTGGCGAGGATGTCCTTGCAGTACCGCAGCACTCCGTCGGCGGTGCTGGCTGGCAGCGGCACAACGGCGAGCTCAGACACGAGCGGCCGGAGCGGCTCGGGGACCTCCTGCAGCAACTGCTCCACCCAGCGCATCGGATCCCCTGCGAAGCCCAGCCCGGTGGCCCGGATGGCTTCGTGGATGGCACCGTACGCCGGTGTCGAGAAGCGGGCCTCCGTGAAGCGCTGCCAGGTCTCGCCTTCGAGCATCCCGGGTTCCTGCAGCGCCACCACGAGGGCCTGGCGCTCCATGGCCGCCACCGGGTCGCGGGGGTCCGGCCGGTTGAAGGACGGAAGAACGGCCGACGGCGGCAGGGGCGCCACGCCGGGCGCTGACCGCCCCGGTGCGCCTCCGCCGGGACTCTGGCCGTAGCCGGATCCGTGGCCTTGTCCGGGGCCTCCGGACGGCTGCTGGGCGGCGCGCTTGGTGGCCCCGCCGACGGCCCGGCTGACTTCCTCGACAGGCATTCCCAGCCAGCCTGCGAGTTCGCGCGCGTAAGCGGGACGGATGCCGGCGTCGCGGATTTGGGCCACGACCGGCGCGGATTCACGCAGTGCCGCGATGCGGCCCTCGACCGTGTCCAGGTTGTGCCGCTTGAGGGAGGCGCGGATGGCGAATTCGAACAGCGGGCGGCGGGTGCCGATCAGGTCCCGGACGGCGGAGTCTCCCTTGGACTGGCGCAGCTCGCAGGGATCCGCCCCGGTGGGTTCCACGGCGACGTAGGTCTGCGCCACGAACCGCTGGTCCTCTTCAAAGGCGCGAAGTGCCGCCTTCTGGCCGGCGGCGTCGCCGTCGAACGTGAAGATGACTTCCCCGCCGCTGCCGTCGTCGGAGAGGAGCCGGCGCGCGATCTTGATGTGCTCGGTACCGAAGGCAGTGCCGCAGGTGGCCACCGCCGTCGTGATCCCGGCGAGATGGCAGGCCATGACGTCGGTGTATCCCTCCACCACCACAAGCTGGCGCTCCTTGGCGATGTTCCGCTTGGCGAGGTCGATTCCATACAGGACCTGGGACTTCTTGTAGAGCGCGGTCTCGGGGGTGTTGAGGTACTTGGGGCCCTGGTCGTCCTCGTAGAGCTTGCGGGCGCCGAACCCGATCGTGTCCCCGGCGATGTCCCGGATGGGCCAGATCAGCCGGCCGCGGAAACGGTCGTAGATTCTCTGCTGGTTTCCGGGTCCCCCGGCGGAGAACATGCCCGTGAGCTTGAGTTCCGCGTCTGTGTAGCCGCGGCCGCGGAGGTGCTTGAGCAGGGCATCCCAACCCTGCGGGGCGTAGCCGACGCCGAAGAGCTCGGCGGCCGCGCGGTCGAAACCGCGGCCGTGCAGGAAGTTCCGGCCTTCCGTGGCGCCCGGGGTCAGCAGCTGGGCGCGGAAGAACTCGTCGGCCACCTTGTGGGCGTCCAGCAGGCGCTGGCGGCGGCCGATGTCCTCGCGGTTGGGGCCGGAGCCGCCGTCCTCATAGTGGAGCTCAAAGCCGATCCGGTGCGCCAGCTTTTCCACGGCCTCGTGGAAGGAGATGTGGTCCAGTTTTTGGACGAAGGAGATGACGTCGCCGTCCTCGCCGCAACCGAAGCAGTGGTAGCGGCCCGCCTGCGGGCGGACGGTGAAGGAGGGCGAGCGCTCATCGTGGAAGGGGCACAGGCCCTTGAATGACCCCAGCCCGGCGCCCTTGAGGGTCACATAGCCGTCAACGACTTCCTTGATGTCGGTCCGCTGGCGTACTTCGTCGATATCTTCACGTTTGATCAGGCCAGCCACAGTGCCATCCTAGTACCGGGCGCGACGCCGGCGGGGCGGCCATGGCGCCCGTCACCACCGCACGTCACCACAACGACGGCAGGCTGCCGACCAGCCGCTCGTACATGGCCAGCGCTGAGCCGTCCGTCAGCGATGCGACCTGGTCGATCACGACGCGCAACCGCGCGCCGTCGTCCTCGGCATCGCGCCAGTCCGCGGCAAACATCGGCTCGAGATGGCGGTCTTCGGTGGCGCTCAGGGCGGTGACGAGGGCGTGCAGGACCTCGCGCTGGCGTTCGTAGATGGGCTGCCGGTGCTCGGTGGTCATCACGAAGGTGGTGGCCAGGCCCTTCATCACGGCGATTTCCATCACGGTCTCGTCCGGGACGATCAATTCCGCGTTGTAGCGGGTCAGGTTCTCCGGCCCGTAGACGGCGCGGGTGGCTTCCAGTGCGCTCTGGCAGAACCGGCCGATGAGCTGGCTGGTCATGTCCTTCAATGCGGCCATGGATTTGCGGCTGCCGTCGGCCTCCCGCACCCAGACGCTCGTGGCTTCAAGCCGGCCGAGGGCGGCGTCGATCGCGGCGGGGTCGTTGTACGGCAGGTACCACTGCTTGGCGTAGCCCACCACACGGGCGCGGTGGTCCGGGTTGTCCATCCAGCGCAGCTGGAAGTGGCCGGCCACGATCGCGTCCTCGACGTCGTGCACGGAGTAGGAGATATCGTCGGCGAGGTCCATGACCTGGGCTTCGAGGCAGGACCGGCGCCCGGGGGCGTCCTCGCGGATCCAGTCGAAGATGGGCAGGTCGTCCTCGTAGGCGCCGAACTTGCTGGTCCGCTGCCCGTGGATGACGGGGGCGTTCTCGGCCGACCAGGGGTACTTGGCGGCGGCGTCGAGGCTGGCACGGGTCAGGTTGAGCCCCGCGGGCCGGCCGTCCGCCGCCAGGACCTTGGGCTCCAGCCGTGTCAGCAGTCGCAGGGTCTGGGCGTTGCCTTCGAACCCGCCGATGGCGTGCGCGACCTCGTTCAGTGCCGATTCGCCGTTGTGGCCGAACGGCGGGTGGCCGAGGTCATGGCTGAGGCAGGCCGTGTCGACGACGTCGGGATCGCAGCCCAGGGCGCGGCCCAGTTCCCGGCCCACCTGGGCCACTTCGAGGCTGTGGGTCAGCCGGGTGCGGACGAAGTCGTCGGTGTCCGGTGCCACGACCTGGGTCTTGGCACCGAGCCGTCGCAGTGCCGAAGAGTGCAGGACCCGGGCGCGGTCGCGCTCGAAGTCAGAGCGGTAGGTGCTCTTGGGCGGTTCCTCGACCCAGCGGGCGCAGTCGCGCGCCACGTAGCCGTCAAGTACCGGGGCGGTTGTCCTGGTTTCAGCCACCGGAGACGTCCAGTTCCGCGAAGGAGATGTCCCTCGACTGTGCGGCGTCCATGGTCCGGTCCAGCAGCCAGTCCTTGGGCAGGGCCGGCTTCTTGGGCGAGCCGGCCCTGCCGCGGGGGCCCTCGGCGTCGCCCCCGGGGTACGGCGAATCGAGGTCCAGCTGGTCCAGGGTCTCTCGCAGCACCTCAAGGCTCGTCACCAGCGCCAGCCTGGTCCGCAATTCGCTGCCGACCACGTAGCCCTTGAAGTACCAGGCGATGTGCTTGCGGATCTCGCGCAGGGCCTTCCCTTCGTCCCCGAAGGTTTCGACCATCAGTTCGGCGTGGCGGTAGACGCTCGCCGCGACCTGGCGCAGGTCCGGTCTGTGGCGCTGGTCGCTGCCCTCAAAGGCGGCCATGAGGTCGCCGAAGAGCCACGGGCGGCCCTGGCAGCCGCGGCCCACCACGACGCCGTCGACGCCGGTCTCGCGGACCATGCGGATGGCATCCTCGGCGGACCAGATGTCGCCGTTGCCGAGCACCGGGATGTCCGGCAGGGCCTCGCGCAGCCGGGCAATCGCGGACCAGTCGGCCTGCCCGGAGTAGAACTGTGCTGCGGTGCGGCCGTGGAGGGCGACGGCGGCCACGCCGGAATCGCGGGCGATCCGGCCCGCGTCGAGGTAGGTGAGGTGGTCATCGTCGATGCCTTTGCGCATCTTGATGGTCAGCGGAACGTTGCCCTTGGAGGCTTCCTTCACGGCAGTCTGCACGATCGAGGTGAAGAGGTCCGTCTTCCAGGGCAGCGCGGAGCCGCCGCCGCGCCGCGTCACCTTGGGGACCGGGCAGCCGAAGTTGAGGTCGATGTGGTCCGCGCGGTCTTCCTCAACCAGCATGCGGACGGCCTGTCCGACAGTCACCGGGTCCACGCCGTAGAGCTGGACGGAGCGGACCTTCTCGTCGTCGTCGTGCGAAATGATGCGCAGCGATTCGGGCGTGCGCTCCACGAGGGCACGCGACGTGACCATCTCGGCGACATACAGTCCTCCGCCGTACTCACGGCAGAGCCTGCGGAAAGCGGAGTTGGTGATTCCCGCCATGGGAGCCAGGATCACGGGGGTGTCTACCGTGATGGGACCCAGCTTCAGGGGCGGGAGTTCCAGCTTGGGGGCGGGAGGCGTTGCTACGACAGTCACCCGTCCATTGTCTCAAAGCCGGGCAAATCGGGCGGATCCGGACCGGCTATGTGGATATCCGGGCCTCAGTACCGGACGGCAACCCTGGCCGCGGGATCCACCCGCACCCCTGTGGTGCTGGCGAAGTCGATCACGAGCGCGCCATCCCAGGTGCCGAAGCCGGGAGCACTGTGGCCTCCTCCCCGAAGGGCGAGCTCGATGGAGTTGTCCCGGGCGAAGTTGACGCAGGCGATGGCATCGGCCGCCTGGGATACCCGGACCACCGCCGCCGGCCGCTTGTCGATCATGCCGTTGTAGACGGCCCGTGCCGCCCCATAGTCCGCGTCGCCGGGCAAGGCGACCTGGCCGCGCACCTGTTCGCGCAGGGCAGCCAAAGCTGTTCCGTTCATTTTCTGTACCGCCGATTTCGTCGTGAGACCCGAGCCGGACGGTGGCCTGCACTCCCAGCCGGCATGGCGCCCGGAGGATTACCAGCTCAGGCCTACTCCTCGGGTCCCGTTGCGTCGAGAGGCAGCACCCTGCCGGGGAAGGCGCCTCACAGCCGATAACGCCGCAGCAGCAATCGCCAGGGTGGGTGGCTCCGAATGCAGGGTAGGCGCTTCCCGTCGAACCGGGGAATGTCGGGCGCCCGGCGGGGGTTCAATATCCCGCAGTGACCGGTGCATTGACCGATGTATTGACTCATGTACTGACCGACACATTGACGTGCCGGTGCCGCATCTTATGGTTGGTAATTGACGAACAAAAACGGGGAGGACACCAGCGTGGCGATGCGCAAACTCGACGACCGTGGAACCGGGTCTTCAGGCCCGGGGCCCACGGCCAGGGCCGTCCTGACGATTGCCGAAGCGGCCGGAGAGACCCGCGGCATCGCCCTGGTCCTGCACGGCGGACGGGCCGACAGCTACGATCCGGTCCGCGGCCGTCACCTGAGCCCGGCCCGGATGTTGCCCTTCGCCCAGGCCCTGCGGACCCAAGGCGGCCCGCACGGCCTGGCGGTCTGGACCCTCCGGAACCGTTACCGCGGATGGAACGGGGAGGACATGTCCCCCGTGCAGGATGCCCGCTGGGCACTCTCCCACATCAGCCGGGAACATCCGGGGGTTCCGGTGTATCTCCTGGGCCACTCGATGGGCGGGCTCACCGCCCTGTGCGTCGCAGATGACCCCCAGGTGGACTCCGTCGTCGCACTGGCTCCCTGGCTCAGCGCGGCAACGCCGGTGGTGCCCGTGGCCGGCCGCCGCGTCCTGATCGTCCATGGCAGCGAGGACCGCTGGACCAGCCCGGGCAACTCCCTGGCATACGCCCGGCGGGCCTACGGCGTCGCCGGGTCGGTCGACTATGTTGCCCTCAAGGGTGCGGGGCACTTCATGTTCCGCCGGGTGGCTTTGTGGAATTCTCTGGCTACCGGCTTCATCCTGGATGCCTTCGGATCGGACGCCGGAGCCGACCTGCAGACGAGCAACCTCCAGAAAAGCAGAGAGTCGCTCCGCAGGATCCTGCCCGAGACCGGCACCGCCCTGCCGCTGGTGTTGTGATGCCCCGGCGCTGTCACAGGTCCGACCCCTCCGGGCCCTTCCCTCCGTCCCGTGATTGGACTCCCTGATGCCGCAGTTCCCGCTTGATGCATTTCTTTCCAGCCTGCCGTGGGTGGCCGCGGCCCTGGTGGCGCTGCTGGCTGGAACCTTCTGGATCGCCGTGCGCCAGAGCCGCCATTCGGTCATCGACACCGTCTGGGGCCTGGGCTTTGTGGTGGTGGCCGCCGTCTCCTGGCTGCTCTCCGCAGGCCACGGCGACGCCGCCCGCCGCCTGCTGCTCCTGGCGCTCGTCGCGGTGTGGGGCATCAGGCTGGCCGCCCACATCGGCGTCCGGGCCCGCGGCGGCCACGAAGACCCCCGGTACGTGGACATGTTGTCCCCGGCGCCCGGCTCACGGAACGTTTACGCGCTGCGGCGGGTGTACCTCCCCCAGGGCGTCGTCATGTTCTTCGTTTCGCTCACCATCCAGGTGGGCATGTTCAGTACGGGAGGCCTCGGATGGCTGGCGCTGCCCGGAGTCCTCCTCTGGATCCTGGGCTTCGTGTTCGAAACGGTCGGCGACTGGCAGCTGGCACGGTTCAAGGCCGATCCGGCCAAGCGCGGGACCGTCCTGGACACCGGTCTGTGGCGGTATACCCGGCACCCGAACTACTTCGGTGATGCTGCCGTGTGGGCGGGACTCTTCCTCGTGGCCGCCGACTCCTGGCCTGGGGTGCTGACCGTCCTCTCCCCCGCCCTGATGATCTGGACGCTCGCGGGAAAGACCGGCAAGCCCCTGACGGAAAAGGCCATGTCAGCCCGGCCCGGCTACAAGGAATACGTGGAGTCGACCTCGGGGTTCATCCCGCTGCCTCCGCGGCACCGGACCGGCGGGCGCTGACATGCCTTGGCGGCCACAGCCCAGCGACCGCTTTTACCGCTTCATCATCCGCACCGGGCTGGCGCTGCACCGGCTGTTCCGGATCCGCGTCGGCATCACGGGCCAGGAGCACCTTCCGCCGCCCGAACCCCTCAACGGCTCGTCCCGGCGTGTGACGCCCGGCAGCGGGGCCGTCGTCGCCATCACCCACTTCGGCTACCTCGACTTTGCGTTTGCCGAACTGCTGCTGTGGTGGAACAGCCGCGCCCAGATGCGCTACCTGATCACACAGGGCGCGGCCGACCACTGGTTCGCCGGGCCCGCCGTCAGCGCCGCGGGCCACGTGGTGGTGCCCTACGGTTCCGGCAGCGGGGCCTACGATACGGCCGTCGCCAAGCTCCGTGAAGGCGAGTACATCGCGATCCTGCCGGAAGCCGGCGTCAGCCGCAGCTTCCGGGTCCGCGAATGCAAGACCGGTGCCGTGCGCATGGCCGCCGAGGCCGGGGTGCCGATCATCCCGGTCTCCATCTGGGGCGCCCACCGGCTGATGACCCGGCACCACGGATTTTCCCCGCGCCGCGCCTGGCGCGCGCCGGTCCGCATCCATGTGGGCCAGCCGATACCTCCGCACGCCTTGCCCGGCCCCGCCCAGGACGCCCAGCCAGCCACCGACAAACTGCGCGAAGTGCTGCAGGCCGGCATCGATGCCGCCATCGCGGACTTTCCGCTGGCGCCCCCGCCCGGCGCCTGGTGGATGCCGGCTGACCTCGGCGGCGGCGCGCCCACCGAAGAGGAGCGGCAGAGGCTGGACGCGGCGGAAGGACCCCGGCGCGCCGGCGGCCGGCGTCGATAAGCCCGCTTCCCGCCGTCGTCTTGGCTAAGCTCCATCGGACATCGGCAGCGGCGGAGGGTTCGCCGTCGTGATTGCCCTCCTCAGCCCAGTTGACCCGCAGTAGTCCACTACTGCGGGTCAACTGGGCTGAGGGACCTGGTGGGTTCAGGCTTGGGCCGGGTCCGAGACGACCTGGGTTTCCGCGCCAAGGATGCGGGCCCTGCCGCTGTCCAGGAGCGGCTCGATGACGGAGCGCAGGGCCGTCATGGAGTCGTCCAGTTCCAGCAGGACGGGGTGCTGGAAGGCAATCAGGGCCAGGAGGTCGCGGATGGCGGCCTCGGCCTCCTTCGCCCCCAGCTTCGGCTCGTGGCCCAGGAACACATCAGTGGGTTCGGCGGACGCACCCTCCCCTGCCTTGTCCTGGCCGGCACCCTGCGCATAGCTGATCGCGAAGGCCTCCAGCCGGCCCTTCCTGCTGGCCAGGACGCCGTGACCGAAGGCGCTGGCCTTGGGAGCCCGCAACACGATGGCGCCGTGTGCTCCGCTGAGGTCATCCAGGAACAGGCGCTGCACGGTGGCGATGCTGAGTTCCCCGGGGCTGTCCCAGCTGTGTACGGCTGTGTAGTAGCGCCCCACGACGTCGCTCAGTTCGACCGAGCCCGTGGCCAGGTCTTCCACCTGGTCGGAGGCTGCGGACTCCGACCCGTCACCGAAGACGGGCAGCTTGAGCGCCGCCGGCTCCACGACCACGAGGCGGGAGCGCTGGATCGGAGCCAGGCCGGCCGCCTCGGCGAATGCCGCGCCGGGAGTGCCCGGTTCCACTTTGCAGCGGAGCCGGGAGATTCCCGACGGCGACTGTGCGGCCTCGTGCCGGAGCATGGTCAGGAGGGTGGAGCCGACGCCGGCGCGGCGATGGTCCCGGGCGACCTCGATGTAGGCCCAGAGCCGTTCCGGATGCAGCGAAGCCTCGTGGACGACCCCGGCGGCGACCGGGATGCCCACGCCGTCGACGACGTCCTCGGCCACGATGCACCGGCGCCACGGGGCGTTGCCCGAGGGCGCCAGCGTGCCGCGGAACTGGCCGGCCTGCACCGTCTCCGGGCCACCCCAGATTTCCAGCAGCGCGTGGTCGTCGCCCTCACGCCATTCGCGGTATTCGATCGCCATAATCAGGCGCCGATCAGGCGTGCGGCCAGGTAGCCCTCCACCTTGTCCAGGGAGACGCGGTCCTGGCTCATGGTGTCGCGTTCACGGATCGTGACGGCCTGGTCCTCGAGGGTGTCGAAGTCCACGGTGATGCAGAACGGGGTGCCGATCTCGTCCTGGCGGCGGTAGCGGCGGCCGATGGCGCCGGCGTCGTCGAACTCGATGTTCCAGCTCTTGCGCAGCTGGGCGGCGAGGTCCTTGGCCTTCGGGGACAGGTCCTCGTTGCGGCTGAGCGGCAGCACGGCGGCCTTGACCGGCGCCAGGCGCGGATCGAGCTTAAGCACGGTGCGGATGTCGACGCCTCCCTTGGCGTTGGGGGCCTCGTCCTCGGTGTAGGCGTCGATCATGAAGGCCATGAAGGAGCGGGTCAGGCCGGCGGCGGGTTCGATCACGTACGGCGTGTAGCGCTCGTTCGTGGCCTGGTTGAAGTAGCTCAGGTCCGCGCCGGAAGCCTTGGCGTGCGTGGTGAGGTCGAAGTCCGTGCGGTTGGCGATGCCCTCGAGCTCGCCCCACTCGGAGCCCTGGAAGCCGAAACGGTACTCGATGTCCGTGGTGCCCTTGGAGTAGTGGCTGAGCTTTTCCAGCGGGTGCTCGAAGAAGCGCAGGTTCTCCTCACGGATCCCCAAACCCGTGTACCAGGACATGCGTTCCTTCATCCAGTACTGGTGCCACTGCTCGTCCGTGCCGGGCTCGACGAAGAATTCCATCTCCATCTGCTCGAACTCGCGCGTGCGGAAGATGAAGTTGCCCGGCGTGATCTCGTTGCGGAAGGACTTGCCGATCTGGCCGATGCCGAAGGGCGGCTTCTTGCGGGACGTGGTGAGGACGTTGCTGAAGTTGACGAAGATACCCTGGGCCGTTTCCGGGCGCAGATAGTGCAGGCCTTCCTCGCTGGCTACCGGGCCCAGGTACGTCTTGAGCAGGCCCGAGAACTCGTGGGGCTCGGTCCACTGGCCGCGGGTGCCACAGTTGGCGCAGGCAATGTCTTTGAGCCCGTTCTCGGCGGGTCGGCCCTTCTTCTCCTCGTATTCCTCCTCGAGGTGGTCCGCACGGTAGCGCTTGTGGCACGACAGGCACTCCACGAGGGGGTCGGAGAAGACGTCGACGTGGCCGGACGCTTCCCAGACCTGGCGGGGCAGGATGACGGAGGAGTCCAGGCCGACCACGTCCTCACGGCCGCGCACCACGGACTGCCACCACTGGCGCTTGATGTTTTCCTTGAGCTCGGCACCGAGGGGCCCGTAGTCCCAGGCGGAGCGTGAGCCACCATAGATTTCACCGGCCTGGAAAACGAACCCCCGGCGCTTGGCGAGGGAAATGATCTGGTCGAGGACGGATTTTGCTGCCATGGTGACTCCAATTTCTACAGGGCCGCTGGGTGCGGTCCGTGGTTTCAGCCCCGGACTCCCGGCTGGTTGCCGGACGGGGCGCTGCGAAAGGGTGTTATGCGAACTCCCAGCCTACCGGCCTGCTACCTCTTCAGGGCTCCCCTGGGCCAGGGCAGGGTGGCGAGGACAATGGCGAGGAGGGTCAGGAGGGTGCCGAGGACCGTGGGCACAGCCACCACGGTGCCGGGCACAGGGAATGCCAGGTCCAGCCCCAGGGAACCCAGCAGCTGTCCGGCGATCATGCCCAGGCCCGTGACCAGCACCCCCAGGCTGCGGACGAGGAGCGCGCCGACGCCGATGAAGACGGCGCCCATCGGACCACCGAGGTAGTACCACCACTGGTCGGGGAGCGGGTTTCCGGCACCGGCGACGGCCAGCTTGATGAGCCACGCGATCCACAGCAGGACTGTGCCGGCGATGAAATTCACGAGTGTCGCGGCAATGGGGGTGCCGTAGTGGACGGTGGCCGTCCCGTTCATGGCCTGCTGGAAGCTCATCAGGAAGCCGGCCAGCACCGGGAGGAGGACAGCCAGGAGCACCGGCCCGACGCCGGAGTGCCCGCCCATGGCCGCTGAACCAGCAAGGCGCGGGGACACTGCCCAGGCGACGGCCGCAATGGTCAGGACGGAACCGATGACCCGGATGCCGGTGACCGGCTTCTTGCCGCCGGGTCCCATGCCCATCCGGTCCACAAGGAGGCCGCTGAGCGTCTGTCCGGTCACCGCCGCGACGGTGAACAACGCCACGCCCAGCAGTCCCACGGTGAAGGACTGTGCGAAGACGAAGAACGCCCCGATGCAGCCGGCCAGCACGTAATAAGGCGGAAACTGGCGTTCCCGGACGGCCGGCATGATCCGCGCCAGACCGGCCCGGCCCTGCGGCAGGGCCAGGGAAACGGCGATCATCAGGACCAGCCCGGTGGTGAAGCTGACGACGGCGGCGGCGATTCCGTCCGCCAGGGCGGCGCCAAGAGCGCCGTTGATCCTTCCCTGGACTGGGATGAACAGCCCGGCCGCCACCGCCAGGGCAAGGCCGGCGATGAGCGGGAGCCGGGGTGTGTGGGTCATGGCTGTCACCTTACGTCAGGCATCATTGCTTATATGAGCATCCCGGAAATTGAAGACATCCCCATCCGCGACGACATGATCCGGCTCGGCCAGCTGCTGAAGCTGGCGAACCTGGTTGAGGACGGCGTGGAGGCTGCGGAACTGATCAAAAACGGCCTCGTCCAGGTCAACGGCGAGATCGACGACCGGCGCGGGCGCCAGCTCCACCACGGCGATACCGTCACCGTGAACGGGCAGACCGTGCGGATCAGCACGCCCGCCGGTTCCTAGCGGCCCCGGTCGTTCCTGACGGCGCGGCCGCAGCGGCTATTTTCTGCCGTTGAGCACCACGTGGGTGAGGAACTCCGAGACGTGGCCGATTTCCTGCTGGTTGATGCCGTGCCACATGCCGGCGTACAGCACCTTGGTGAGTTTCACGTGCTTGCGCACCCAGCCCATGGTGTACTCGATCTTGTCCGGGGTAATCACCGGATCCTGCTGGTCCCTGCCCCAGAACAGCGGCACGGTTCCGTCCAGTTCGGCGTCGCGGAAGCTCGGATCCGAACCCGCGTCCACAACAAAGCCTGAGAGCCCGACGACGGCGGCGAAGTCCTCCGGGCGCTGCCTCAGCAGTGTCGTGGCCATAGCCATGCCCATGGAGAAGCCCAGCAGCGTCACCGACGGGTGGTTGCCCTTCACGGAGTCGATCCAGTCCTGCGCGTACGCAGCGGCGTCCTTGACGGCGTCGAGCGTGTAGTCGATGGAAGCCGTCAGCGGGAACCACGTGTAGCCCGGGCCGGAGACAATCGGGGCCCGGACCGAGGCGACTGCGAAGTCTTCCGGAAGCATGTCCGCCAGGCTGAGCAGATCCTGCTCGTTGGCCCCGTAGCCGTGGAGCAGGACCAGGAGCGGCTTGCCGGCCCGGGCTTCCTCGGGCTTGGACCACAGGACAACGGGGGCAGGGAAGGCATCGGCGTGAGTCATGGGTCCATTCTTACAGTTACCAATCAGTAACAAATTCCGATGGCGTAGCTTTACACGAACAGTGCAGGATATGAGGGTGAGCGAAACCGAAGCCATGGAGAACGCAGAAGAACGCGTCGTTATCCACCCGTGGACCCGCTACGTGGCCATGGGTGACTCCTTCACGGAAGGGATCGGCGATCCCGAACCGGCAAGCCCGGGCGGCCACCGGGGCTGGGCGGACCGGGTCGCCGAGGAACTGAGCCGCGGCCACAACGACTTCGCCTATGCCAACCTGGCGGTACGGGGCCGGCTCCTGCAGCAGGTCGTTGACCAGCAGATGGCGCACTGCCTCTCGCTCAAGCCGGACCTGATCACGCTCTCGGCCGGCGGCAACGACCTCATCCGTCCCGGCGGCGATCCCGACGTGCTGGCGGAGAAACTGGACGCTTTTGTGCAGATCCTGAGCCTGGCCGGTGCGACGCTGGTCCTGTTCAACGGCCCGGACATCGGCTCCACCGTGCTCGGCCGGATCCGCAGCAAGGTGGCGATTTACAACGAGAACCTGCGCACCATCGCGGCCCGCCACGACGCCGTCATTGCAGATATGTGGTCCCTGCGGCAGCTCACCGATCCGCAGATGTGGGATGTTGACCGTCTGCATTTCTCGCCGCTGGGCCACCACACGATCGCCGCCATGGTGCTGGATTCGCTGAACGTCCAGCACACCTTGGAGCCACTCTCCCCCAAGCCCCTTCCGCAGCGCGGCTGGCGCGAGGCCCGTACCGGCGACCTCGTGTGGGCGAGGGAGTACTTTGTGCCCTGGGTGGTCCGCCGGCTCCGGCACCGTTCCTCCGGGGACGGCATCACGGCTAAGCGCCCGTTGCCGGGTCCGGTGTTCGGTCCCGGCGTCCCGCTGGGTTCCGGCGAGGGGCCGCCGGGCGCCGGGGAACCCGTGCGGTCATGAGCCGGTCCAGGCATAAGCTGGAGGAACACTTTGTGAAAGGGGCGGCACCGTGAGCAGTCTGTTCTTTTGGATCATCGTCCTGACATTCCTGGTTCCGACGGCCCGTCGCCTGTACCGGAGGTCCGTCAACGGCCGCAACCGCCGCCAAGGCCTGCCCGGCGGGTTCCCGGACCAGCCCGGCCAGTACCCCGGCCAGTTTCCTCCCCCGCAGAACAACCAGCCGCGGGACGGTTACTCGCAGCAGGACTACTTTGGCGGCGGCTTCCGGCAGCCGGCACAGCCGACGTGGCAGGAGCCGGCCGCCCAGCCGAGTGCGCAGCAGCCGAACCAGACGACGTGGCAGCAGCCGGCGGCCCAACCCGCCGGACCCGGGGTGCCCCCGCCGCCGCCGGCCCCGCAGGGCTTCCGCGCCCGCCGGCTCGCGGAACTGGACCAGCGCTACAGCAACGGCGAACTCTCCATGGAGGACTACATGGCCCAGCGCGCGGAGATCATGAACGGCTAACCCCACTCCCGGCAACGCGGGGTCACTTGCGGCCCATGATCCGATCGTGGATGGGCCGCAGGTGACCCCGCGTGGCTTTGGCGGAGGGGGTTCAGCGGAGGGGCTTAGTCGACCTGGGGGAAGCCGAGGTCGATTACCGAGGTGGACGGGTCCGGCCAGCGGGTCGTGACGACCTTGCCGCGGGTGTAGAAGCGGATGCTTTCCGGGCCGTACATGTGCGTGTCGCCGAACAGCGAATTCTTCCACCCGCCGAACGAGAACGTTCCCACCGGCACCGGGATGGGCACGTTGACGCCCACCATGCCGGCCTCGACGTCGAACTCGAACTGGCGGGCCGCGCCGCCGTCGCGGGTGAAGATCGCCACGCCGTTGCCGAATTCGTTGTCATTCACGAGCTTGACGGCGTCGGCGTAGGTCTCGACGCGGACCACCGAGAGCACGGGGCCGAAGATCTCGTCGTCGTAGACCTTCATGCCCGGCTTGACGTGGTCGATCAGGCTCACGCCAAGGAAGAAGCCCTTGGAATCGAATTCCTGTTCCCGGCCGTCCACCACCACGGTGGCACCTTCATTCGCGGCGCCGGCGACATAGGAGGCCACCTTGTCGCGGTGCTCGGCCGTGATGAGCGGGCCCATCTGGGAGGCGGGGTCGGTGCCGGGGCCGATCTTCAGCGTGGCCATCCGGCTGGTGATGGCGTCCACGAGCCCGTCCGCGATGCTGCCGACCGCGACGAGGACGCTGACGGCCATGCAGCGCTCCCCGGCGGAGCCGTAGGCGGCGGAGACTGCGGCGTCGGCGGCCATGTTCAGGTCCGCGTCCGGCAGGACCACCATGTGGTTCTTGGCACCGCCGAGGGCCTGCACGCGCTTGCCGTGGTCCGCGGCGCGCTTGTAGATGGACTGGGCAATCGGCGTGGAGCCGACGAAGCTGACGGCCTTGACGGCCGGGTGGTCGAGCAGCACGTCGACGGCTTCCTTGTCGCCGTGGACGACGTTGAGGACGCCGGCGGGCAGTCCGGCCTCGGCGAAGACCTGTGCGATGAAGACCGCGGAGGACGGGTCCTTCTCGCTGGGCTTGAGCAGCACGGTGTTGCCGCAGGCCAGCGCGCTGCCGATCATCCACAGCGGAACCATCGCTGGGAAGTTGAAGGGCGTGATGCAGGCGACGACGCCCACTGGCTGCCGCACCGAGTGGACATCGACGCCGCCGGAGACCTGTTCGGAGCGCTCCCCTTTGAGCATGTGGGAGAGCCCGGTGGCGAATTCGATGTTCTCCAGGCCCCGGGTGATCTCGCCTTCGGCGTCGGAGAGGACCTTGCCGTGCTCGCTCGTCAGGAGGGCGGCCAGTTCCGGCCTGCGCTGCAGGAGCAGTTCGCGGACCTTGAAGAAGATGGCGGTGCGCTTGGCCAGGCTCGTGGCGCGCCAGCCGGGCAGGGCGGCGCGGGCGGCCTCGATGGCCTCCTCGACGCGGGCGGCGGAGGCCAGGGCGACCTCTTTTTCCTGCTCGCCGGTGGCGGGGTTGAAGACGGGGCCGTAGCGGTCGGCGTCGCTGACAAGGGCGCCGTTGATGAAGTGCGGGATGCGTTCCATGGGGAGGATCTCTTTCTAAAAAGTGTGGGGGTTACTTGGCGGACTCGAACGAGCCGTCGACGAGCTTGACGATCGCGGAGCAGTCCGTGCCGGACTGGCCTGCGTCGATGAGCCGCTGGAAGAGCTGCTGGACGTGCTCGCCGATTTCGAGCGGCGTGCCGGTGTCCTTGGCGGCGCTGATGGCCAGGCCGATGTCCTTGTTGGCGAGTTCTGCGGTGAACGTCGGTGCGAAGTTGTTGTTCGAGGCGGCGGTGGGCACGACGCCGGCCACCGGGTACCAGGTGCGCAGCGCCCAGCTGTCGCCGGAGGAGACGGAGGCGATGTCCCAGAAGACCTGCTTGTCCAGTCCCAGGCGGTCTGCGAGGACGGCGCCCTCGGCCGTGGAGGCGAGGTTGATGAACAGCATCAGGTTGTTGCAGATCTTGGCGGCCTGCCCGGTGGTGGCGCCGCCGGTGGGGATGATGTTGGCGGCCATGGGGCGGATGTATTCGGTGGCGTCGGCCACGGCGCCGGCCTCGCCGCCGACCATGAACGTCAGCGTGGCAGCCTTCGCCCCGCTCATGCCGCCCGAGACGGGCGCGTCGACGAAGCGGAAGCCGGCGGCAGCGGCGGCGTCGTGCAGGGCCTGCGCGGAGGCGATGTCGATGGTGGAGGAGTCCACCAGCAGGGTCCGGGTGTCTGCGTGGGCCAGGACGCCGTCCTCGCCGAGGTAGACGGCCCGGGCGTGCTCGCCCTTGGGGAGCATCGTGAAGACGACGTCGGCGCCCTTGACGGCCTCGGCGATGCTGCCGGCGGCCTTCACGCCGCCGGCCTCAGCGGCGGAAACAGCCTCGGCATTGAGGTCGAAGCCGCGGACCTCGTTTCCGGCGTTCACCAGGTTCACCGACATGGATCCGCCCATGTTCCCCAGTCCGATCCAGGCGATAACTGCCATGGCATAAGCTCCTTTGCTTTGTGTCCCTACGATCCGGCTAACGCCGGAACGTCCAGTGTCAAGAATCACATCCTGATAGAGTGCAATCAAGGAGAAAAATCACAGATAGCATGTTCAAAAATGCACATGACCGTGCACGGGACGATGGAGTCGTCCGGAGAGGTGGACCATCGTGGACCTGCGGCGCCTGCCCAGCCCTGACGATCTGCTGATCCTCCTGACAGTTGCCCGGCTGGGCCGGTTCAATGCCGTGGCGGAGACGCTCGGCACCACCCACACGACCATCTCCCGCCGGATCCTGGCCCTGGACAAGCAGCTCGGCGGGCGGACCCTTGAGCGCAGCCCGCAGGGCTGGGAACTGACCGAACTTGGCGGCCAGGCTGTCGCCGCGGCCGAGGCCATCGAAGACACCCTCGGGTCGCTGTCCGGCCGCATCGCCAAGTCCGGGGATGTGGTGTCCGGCCTGGTCCGGATCAGCACGCCGGACGGCTTCGGCGCGGAGTTCCTGGCTCCGGCGCTCGTCCGGCTGCAGCACGAAAACCCGCGGCTCAACGTGGAGCTGCTCAGTGCCACGCGCAAGGCCAGCCAGAACCGCTCGGGCGTGGACCTCGAGGTGGTGGTGGGCAACATGGACGTCAGCAACGCCCATGCCATCTTCCTCAGCAACTACTTCCTGCGGCTCTACGCCAGCCCCCGCTATGCGCAGGAGCGCGGGCTTCCGGCAACCCTCGATGACGTCCGCCAGCACGGCTTTGTCTCCTATGTGGAGTCGGCGCTGCAGGTGGCCGAGCTGGGCCACCGCTCCACCCAGCTTCCGCTGCCGAGGTCAAGCTTCCAGGCCACCAGTATTTTCGCCCAGCTTGAAGCCGTCCGGCGGGGCGCCGGGATCGGGCTTCTGCCCAACTTCCTGGTGTGCGGAAAACCAGGATTCCTTCCCGTACTGCCGGACGACTTCCAGCGGCAGCTCCCCATCTGGGCCGTGGCGCGGCCCGAATCGCTGCGCTCGGCGCCGGTACGGGCCGTCCTTGAGGCGGTCCGGACCGAAGTCCGGGAGCGGCAGGATGTGCTCGCCGGCTGAGGCAGGGTTAACCGGACGCTGCCCGCGCCCGCACACAGTGCGGACGCGGGCAGCGTGGCTACCGGCGGGCGGGGCTACCGCTTGCCGGCTGCGAGGAGGTCTGCCGTGCCCTGGGCGTCGGCTGCGTCGACGTCGTGGAGCGAGATGCCGCGGGTCTCCTTGAGGAAGAGCACCGCGACGGCCGTAATGGCGCAGGCAATGAGCAGGTAGATGGCCACCGGGACAGAGGACTTGTACTGCGACAGCAGTGCAACGGCGATGATCGGGGCCAGCGAGCCGGCGACGATCGAGGTTACCTGGTAGCCCAGCGAGACACCGGAGTAGCGCATCCGGGTCGGGAACATCTCGGCCATGATGGCCGGCTGGCCCGCGTACATGAGTGCGTGGAAGAGCAGGCCGATGATGACTGAGGCGAGGATGATGAGGTCATTCCCGGTGTCCATCATGGGGAACGCGAAGAAGCCCCAGGTGGCACCAAGGACGGCGCCGGCCATGTAGACGGGCTTGCGGCCCAACCGGTCAGAGAGCTTGCCGACCATCGGCACCACGGAGAAGTGGATGAAGTGCGCCACAAGCAGGAGCAGCAGGATCCGGCTCGTGTCGGCGTGGACGACGGTCTTGAGGTAAGTGATCGAGAACGTGACGACGAGGTAGTACAGGACGTTTTCCGCAAAGCGCAGGCCCATGGCGGTGAACACGCCGCGGGGGTAGCGGCGGAAGACTTCGGCGACGCCGTAGCCCTTCTTTTCCAGAACCACTTCCTTCTGCGCCTCGAGGAAGATGGGAGCATCGCTGACTTTGGTGCGGATGTAGTAGCCAACCGCGACGATCACGGCGGACAGCCAGAAGGCGACGCGCCAGCCCCAGCCGAGGAAATCGGCAGAGGACAGCGTGGAGGACAGGATGAAGAGCACGGCGGTGGCGAAGAGGTTGCCCAGGGGAACGGCAGACTGCGGCCAGCTGGCCCAGAATCCGCGGGACTTGCTGGGGCTGTGCTCGGCAACGAGGAGGACGGCGCCGCCCCACTCCCCGCCGACGGCGAAGCCCTGGGCGAAGCGCAGGAACACCAGCAGGGCCGGGGCCCAGTAGCCGATCTCCTTGAAGCCGGGCAGGCAGCCCATCAGGAAGGTGGAGACACCGACGAGGATGATGCTCAGCTGCAGGAGCTTCTTGCGGCCGAACTTGTCGCCGAAGTGGCCAAAGACGATGCCGCCGATGGGGCGGGCGATGAAGCCGACCGCGTAGGTGAGGAACGCGGCAAGGATGCCGTCCAGTTCCGTGTTGGAGTTGGGGAAGAACATCTTGCCGAACACCAGCGTTGCCGCGGAGGCGTAGAGGAAGAATTCGTACCACTCGACGACGGTGCCGGCCATGGAGGCCGCAACCACCTTCTTCAGTCCCGACGTATTGACGTCAGGCTCTGCTGTGCGCCTTGCGGCGGCCTTTTCCATACTCATTGGAACTCCTTCGGCGTCGCCATCGACACCCTGTGGACCATTGGACTGAGGACGCGTGTGACGTAGGGCACGGCGCGTCATTCCTCACGAGTATGGACTCTCCCGCCCCTGGCCTCAACGGCCATTAGTGCAAGGCCTATCTGCAAAAACGCACACCGCGCGTCCTGCACCAGGGCATGGCGGACCTGCCGGTCCAGCCGCTAGGTGTACTCAGCCAGCAGGTTGGTTACATCTGCTGATGGGTGGTCGTCCTCCGAGGGCGCTGTGGTTGCGGCGGTGGTTGTAGAAGTCTAGCCAGCCGGTGAGGGTCTGGGTGCGGTGGTCGCTGGAGTCGTAGGCGTTTTTGTAGGCCCAGCCTTCCTGCAGGGTGCGGTTGAACCGTTCGGCCTTGCCGTTTTGCCAAGGGCTCCGCGGCTTCGTGCGCCGGTGCTTGGCCCCCAGATYTGTCATGGCCTGGGTGAAGGCAGCCGAGCGGATGTAGGCCAGGGCGTTGTCGGTCATGACTTCGCGCACGGGTGCCCCGCTCGCGGCCATGAACGCCGCGGCGTTGGCCAGGAACCGGGCGCAGGTGGGGCCTTTCTCGTCCGGCAGGACCTCGACGTAGGCCAGGCGGGAGTGGTCATCGAGGGCGACATGGACGTAGTCGTAACCGATGCCGCGGCCCTTGACGGCTTCGCTGCGGCCGTGGACCCGCCAGCCGCCGCCCTTAGGGATTTTCCCCAGCTTCTTCACGTCAATGTGCAGCAACTCCCCGGCGGTGTCGCGTTCGTAGCGGTGGTCGGTGGCACGGCCGGCCCGGATGCGTTCGCCGCTGATGGGGTCCAGTTCCCAGAGCCGGGGCAGGCCGGCCCGGGCGATGATCCGGGAGACCGTGCGGGCCGGGACGTGACAGCGTTCGGCCAGCTCGACCGGGCCTTCCCGGTGCTTCTCCCGCGCCGCGAGGACCTCGTCGATCTTCGCCGCGGGGGTCGCGTGCGGGCATGAGAGCGGACGGGAGGAACGATCCTCCATGCCGTCCCAGCCGTGCTCCAGGTAGCGCCGGAACCACCGGTGCGCACAGGTACGGGAAACACCCATTTCCTTGGCCACGTGGGCAACGGGCCGGCCCTGAAGGACGCGCTGGACAAGGATGCCTCTACCGGCCGGAGTCAGACGGGCATTACGGTGGACCATGAAGACCTCTTAGTCGTTAGGTGTGTGTGGTAACCACCAACCTAAGAGGTCTTCACCCTTTCACCGTGCAACCAACTTCCTGGCCGAGTACAACTAGCAGCCCGGGTATTCACGGGCACTCGTTTTCCGCTACGGAAATGGACAGCCGCTGCGTGGATCCACGCAGCGGCTGTCCGAAAACGGTGCGGAAAGCTAGGGTGTGGCTACTGACCGCCGACCCGGGTGCTTCACGATCCGCAGCAGGCGACGCCGGTCCTTCAGGTCGACCCTGAGCATCAGCTGGCCCCGCCGTGCCAGGACGACGGCGACCGCCACTGCCGCCAGCACCGGCACCCCGCCGGCGATGAGGACGGCGGTGTGCGGGTTTACGTGCTCGGCGAGCCAGCCCATCATCGGGCCGCCAATCGCCTGGCCGCCGATCAGGACCATGATGTACAGGCTCATGACCCGTCCGCGGATGGCCAGGTTGGAGCTGATCTGGACCAGCTGGTTCGCGGCGGTCAGAAACATCAGGCACCAAAAGCCGGACAGCACCATGGCCGCGCCAAACCACGCCATGGACGGCGCCATGGACGCGAGGCAGAGCATCAGTCCGTACATCCCTGCCCCCAGGACCACGGACCGCAGCCGGAGCTGGCGGCGTCTCGCCGAGGTGATGGCGCCAGCCAGCGCGCCCAGTGCCACCAGCGCGTTCAGCAGTCCGTAGCCGGCCGCCCCGGCGTCGTACACGTGGTCCGCAAAGGCAGCCAACAGCACGGGGAGACTCATCGCGAACACCGCTACGAAGCCGGCCATGAGCCACGGCCAGTAGATGGTGGGTTTGCTCAGCGCGTAGTCGAGCCCCTCCTTCAGCATGCCTTTGCGCTTCGGGACCGGGGCGCTGACATGCAGCTGGTCCTTGCGGAGGATCAGGAGCATGCCCACCGTGGAACAGCAGGCCAGGGCGTTGGCGGCAAAAGCCCAGCCGGCGCCAACAGCCGTAAGCAGCAGGCCAGCGAGCGCCGGGCCGATCAGGCCCCCGAGCTGGAAGGTCGTGGAATTCACGCTGATGGCGTTCCGCAGGTACGCGGGTCCGACCAGCTCATTGACGAAAACCTGCCGCGACGGCTGGTCCAGCACGGTGACCAGGCCCAGGACCAGGGCAATCGAGTAGACGTGCCAGACTTCGATCTGCTGGCTCAGGGCCAGCACCGCGAGCACTGCCGCGAGCACTGCAGCCACCGACTGGCACAGCATCAGGATCTTGCGCTTTGCGAAGCGGTCCGCCATCATCCCTGCCCACGGCCCGAGGAACAGAGAGGGCATGAACTGCAGCGCAACGGTGATCCCGACGGCAGTGACGGATCCGGAGAGCTGGAGCACGAGCCAGTCCTGGGCGATCCTCTGCATCCACAGGGCGATGACGGCCACGAAGTGGCCCACTGCGAAGATCCGAAAGTTGCGGATCTTCAGCGAAATGAAAGTGTGGCGCCACGGAAGGCGCTCGTTGACGACGGCGATCGGTTGGGTGACGGTATCCGGAAGGTGGGTGTCGGAAGCCTGCAACGGCGGAGGGGGTGCCACGGAAAGTCCTCAAGGGAGCGGGTGAGTGGGATGGACTTAACGCTAGGCTGGCCCCAGGAGATTGCGGAAGCCTATTCCCCGCATAACTAGCATTACAAAACGCAATGCACCGTCCGCGACACCAATCCGGAGACCTCATGTTTGAACCCGCCCAGCTCCGGTCCTTCCTGGCCGTGGCCGAAACCCTGAGCTTCACGAAGGCGGCGGAGCGCCTCGGCCTGGCACAGCCCACGGTCAGCCAGCACGTCCGAAAGCTCGAGGCAGCCGCAAAGCGGGTCCTGATCGCCCGTGACACCCGTGATGTGCGCCTCACGGACAACGGCGACGCCATGGCCGGCTTCGCCCGCAGCATCCTCTCCGCACACGACGCCGCCTCGCGCTACTTCTCCGGCTCGGCCATGCGCGGGCGCCTGCGCTTCGGCACGGCCGACGACCTCGCCATCACCGGCCTCCCCCGAATCCTGCGTGAGTTCCGCCAGATCTATCCCCAGATCAACCTGGAACTGACGGTGGGCCAGAGCGACCAGCTCTACAAACGGCTCAACGCCGGCCAACTGGACCTGGTCTTCGTCAAGTGGGTGGCAGGGGCCAAAGACGGCACCGTGGTCCAGCAGGATTCCTTCGCGTGGGTCGGCCTGGAACAGACCTCGCTGGACCCGGGACACCCGGTTCCTCTCATTGCCTACCCCTCCCCCAGCCTGAGCCGGAAGCTGGCCATCGATGCACTCGAGTCCACGGGCCGGACCTGGCGGATCACCTGCACGACACGGCAGATCAGCGGCGTGCTGGCAGCCGTCCGGGCAGGCATCGGGGTGGCCGTGATGCCCTCCTCGCTAGTGCCGGAGGACCTGAAGATCATCACGCGGCGCTTCGATCTCCCGCCTGTGGGCGAGGTCGATTTCACCCTGATCCGCAACCCGCTGGCCAATACCGAGGTGATCGATGCACTCACCCAGGCGATCGTGGGGCGGACCCTAAAGCGCTCCGCCTGACGCCGGGAGGGAACCGCCGGGCGAGTAGGACCCTGCGCGGAGTACCTGCGGGCCGTGCTACTTACTTGTGGACCGTACTTACTGGCCCATTGAACGGCGCCCGCGCTTCATCTATCCTGACAGTGTTAACGGTCAAGCAGAGGCCGATGACAACGATTCGAAAACGAACGCTGTCTATCGCTCATGCCGTGCGGCTGGAGCGCCGGAGCGTTCGGGATAGGCCGACGATGATGCCAGCCACAAACAGCCCCCATCTTCCCGCCGCCCAGGCGGTGCACGCGCTGAAACCTGCGCGGCCGGCGCCTCCGATGGCGCATGCCGGATCTCCCACTCTTCATCGCGGTGCTCCCGCGCAGCACCCGAGCCGGGGCCGGGCCGATGCCCACCGCGCCACGCTGGGGGATGCCGACTATGTCAGCAACCCGTACTGCGAGCGCTGCGGCACCGATGAATTCATTTATCTGGAGACCTTTGTCCCTGCCACGCACCGGCGGGACGGTTCCATTGCCAAGCTGGGAGAGGTCACGTACTTCTGCTCCGGCTGCGACGACTTCTCTGCCCACGCGGTTCCGGCTTCCTGGGTGCCGCCGGGCTGGTACTTCGGCTAAGGCACAGCGCCCCCAGCCCTAACGAGATCGCCGCCGTGCGTGCACCCGAGGGTGCGCACACGGCGGCGATATCCGTTGCCGGCAGCGCCTGGAAGGGGCAGCGCCTGGAAGGGACCTAGATGAGGCTGTCCGAGATGTGGTTCGGCGTGCCGAAGCGGTGGGCCGTGATGCTGATGGCCTGCTCATGCAGGAATGGCAGCAGTTCAACGCGACCTGCTTCCGTGACCGGGTGGAAGTAGACCGCGAGATCCGGCCGTCCACCGGTGGTCTCGGCAAGGGCCTTCGCGTCTCCGCCGATGAGCCGGATGCGGGCGCCGGAGAGTTTGCCGGCGTCGGCGAGCCTGCCGGCGGAGGCGAGCCAGTCGGCGTCGTCCTCCACGGTGGAGACGATGCCGAGGCCGGACAGCACGGCGCGCAGCTGGGCGGGCAGCTCAACGGCGCTGGAGACAGTCAAGGCCGAGCCTGCGAGGACGCCGGCCGCGATGGTCCGGACGAGGTCGGCGAGCGGAGCGCCCGCGGAAAGGCGCACTGTGACGGGCAGGGCCCGGTAGCGGAAGATGTTGCGCTCGGCGCTCAGTCCGGAGACGTCCTTGGCGGTGCCGAATTCGTTGGCCCAGGCGAGCGCGTCGGAGGCCAGTGCCCGCTGCAGAGGCGCCAGTTCGTCGGCGGTCAGGAAGCCCTTGGCAGCGTCCTCGATCCGGCGCATGCCGGAGTGTGCCGGCGCAGAGTCCGGCGTGCCGGCGGCGGTGCTGGCTTTGGTGGTCCATTCGCCGAGTCCGACGAGGTAGTTCGGACCCCCGGCCTTGGTGCCCGCACCAACGGCCGACTTCTTCCAGCCACCGAAGGGCTGGCGCTGGACAATGGCGCCGGTGATGCCGCGGTTGACGTAGAGGTTTCCGGCCTGGATGGTGTCGAGCCAGAGCCCGAGCTCGTCGGTGTTCAGTGAGTGCAGGCCGGCCGTGAGGCCGTAGTCGATCTGGTTCTGGATGGAGATGGCCTCTTCCAGGGTGTCCGCGGTCATGACGCCGAGCACTGGGCCGAAGAACTCGGTGAGGTGGAAGTACGAGCCGCGCCGGACGCCGGACCGCACGCCCGGGCTCCAAAGCTTGCCGGTCTCATCCAGCTTCCGCGGCTCCACGGCCCAGCTTTCCCCTTCGCCAAGGGTGGTGAGGGCGTTGAGGAGCTTGCCGTTGGCGGGCTCGATGATCGGGCCCATCTGGCTGGCCGGGTCCTCGGGGTAGCCGACCTTCAGCGAGGTGACGGCGTCGACCAGCTGGTTGTGGAAGCGCTTGGACTTAGCCACCGATCCGACGAGGATCACGAGCGACGCGGCGGAGCACTTCTGGCCCGCGTGGCCGAAGGCGGAGTAGGCCACGTCCTTGGCCGCGAGGTCCAGGTCCGCGCTCGGGGTAACGATGATGGCGTTCTTGCCGCTGGTTTCGGCCAGGAGCGGAAGGTCCTTGCGGAAGGAACGGAACAGCTCGGCGGTCTCGTAGCCGCCGGTCAGGATGACGCGGTCCACGGCCGGGTGGGAAATCAGCTGCTGGCCCAGTTCCCGCTCGCCCAGCTGGACCATGGTGAGGACGTCGCGGGGCACGCCGGCCTCCCAGAGGGCCTCGATCATGACGGCACCGCTGCGGCGGGCCTGCTTGGCGGGCTTGATGACGACGGCGGAGCCGGCGGCGAGGGCCGCCAGGGTGGAACCGGCCGGGATGGCGACCGGGAAGTTCCAGGGCGGGGTCACGACGGTGAGCTTGGCCGGGACGAACGTGGCGCCGTCGACGTCGTCGAGCTTGCGGGCCGATTCGGCGTAGTAGTGCGCGAAGTCAACGGCCTCGCTGACCTCGGGGTCGCCCTGGTCGATCGTCTTGCCGGTCTCACTGGCCATGACCTCGAGGAGGTCCGCACGGCGGGCCTCGAGGACGTCGCCGGCGCGGTGCAGGATTGCGGCGCGCTCGGCGCCTGAGAGTGCACCCCAGGCCTTGCCCTCTTCCACGGCCCTGTCGATCACGGAGTTGAGGGTTTCGGCGTCGTTGATGGTGGCGGCCTCAACAGCGGCGTTGCCGAGCGTGGAGGCCGCCACGCGGCCCAGGATGGCGCGGCCCCAGTCGCGGTTCGCCGGCAGCGACGGATCGGTGTCCGGGGTGTTCTCGAAGCTGTCGTGCGGCATCGGCGCGGCCGGGAGTGCGCGGTTCTGCCGGCGGTTCGGGGCGGGGACCTCATCGTCGAGCTTGGCGAGGGAGGCGAGGAAGCGCTGCTTCTCGCGCTCGAAGAGGATTTCGTTTTCGCTGAGCTCGAAGACGGCGGACATGAAGTTGTCCTGGCTGGCGCCCTCTTCGAGGCGGCGGATCAGGTAGGCGATCGCGACGTCGAACTCGGCGGGGTGGACCACCGGTGTGTAGAGCAGGAGCGAGCCGACGTCTTTTTTGACGGCTTCAGCCTGGCCCTGGGCCATGCCGAGCAGCATTTCGAATTCGATACCGGATTCAACGCCGCGCTGCTTGGCCAGGAGCCAGGCGAAGGCGATGTCGAAGAGGTTGTGGCCGGCGACGCCAATCCGGATGTTGCGGATGCGGTCCGGGTGCAGCGAGTAGTTGATGACGCGCTTGTAATTGGTGTCCGAGTCCTGCTTGGTGCCCCAGGTGGCAAGCGGCCAGTCGTGCAGCGAGGCTTCGACCTGCTCCATGGGCAGGTTGGCGCCCTTGACGACACGGACCTTGATCGCGGCGCCGCCCCCGGCGCGGCGGGCCGCGGCCCAGTCCTGCAGGCGGATCATGGCGGACAACGCATCCGGGAGGTACGCCTGGAGCACGATGCCGGCCTCGAGGTCCTTGAATTCGGGCTTGTCCAGGATCCGGGTGAAGACCGCGATGGTCATGTCCAGGTCCTTGTATTCCTCCATGTCCAGGTTGATGAACTTGGCCCTCTGTCCGCCGCCGGCAAAGGAGGCGGCGCGGGCGAAGAGCGGGGTGAGCTTCTCGACGACGTGCTCCACGGCCTCGTCGAACGCCCACGCGGAGTGCGGTGCCACGGTGGAGGAGACCTTGATGGAGACGTAGTCGACGTCCGGGCGGGAGAGCAGGGTGTGGGTGCCCTCGAGCCGGCGGGAGGCCTCGTGCTCGCCGAGGACTGCCTCGCCGAGGAGGTTGACGTTAAGCTTGATGCCGTCCTTGCGGATCTTCGCGATGGCCGGGCCCAGCTTGGCGTCGGTGGCGTCGACAATCAGGTGGCCGACCATCTCGCGGAGGACACGGCGGGCGACCGGGATGACCACCTGCGGCAGGACCGGGGCCATGGTGCCGCCGAGGCGGACGGCGCTGCGCATGTACCAGGGCAGGAACGCCGGAACCTTGGGGGCCAGGGCAGCCAGGTTGCGCGCTGCGACCTGCAGGTCCTCGGGGCGGACGACGCCGTCGACGAACCCAACCGTGAAGTCCAGCCCGTTGGGGTCCTTCAGGACACCGGCGAGCTGCTCGGCGGAGGCGTCGACGGGGACCTTCGAGGCTTCCGTGAGCCAGTGGCGCACCAGCGCGGTGGTTTCCTCGGCGAGGGCCGCGGCTTCAAGGACCGGGGAGCCTTCGGAAACGGCGGCGTGCGCGGCTTCATTGCCTGCGCCGCTGCCGGTGGACACGCCGGACTCCGTGGAGATGTTGGTCATGGCTGGTTCTCGTGCTTTCTCAAGATGTGGACCTCTTATGAATCAGTATGGGACGGGATTTTCATAAGATAAAGCGATGTTTTCTGAGCAATACTGGTTAGAAAAAGCGAACGTACCCGCCTCCCCCAGGCGACCCTCCCTCAGCTCCTGCAGGACAACAGGCCACCCTCCCTCACTTTTGGCCGAAAACGGCAAACCCCCTCCCACTTAGGTGAGAGAGGGTTTGTCGGTATTGGACCGTACCTGAGGGAGCGTCACCGGGAAAGCCGCCGGACCTGAGGGAGCGTCACCGGGAAAGCCGCCGGACCTGAGGGAGCGTCCCCGGGAAATCCGCCGGACCTGCGGGAGCGTTGGCGGTTAGCCGACGTGGCGGTGCATCTCCACGGCTTCCTCATGCCGCGGGCTGTCCGGGTTCATCAGCGAGTGCTTGCGGCCGTAACTGAAGTAGATGGCAAGCCCGATGATGAGCCAGACCACGAAGCGGACCCAGGTTTCCCACGGCAGCTGGAGCATGAGCAGGCCCGAGGCCAGCACGCCGAACGCGGGAACCACCGGCATGAAAGGCAGCCGGAACGTCCGCGGCGCATCCGGTTTCTTGTACCGGAAGATGATGACCGACAGGCACACGACGACGAACGCCGCGAGGATGCCGATGTTCGTGAGGTCGGCCACGGCCTTGATCGGGAACACGCCTGCCAGCAGGGCCGAGGCGACGCCGGCGATCCAGGTCACCCGCTGAGGGGTGCCGTGGCGGTCGGTCTTGGCGAACCAGCCCGGCAGCAGGCCGTCGCGGCTCATGGAGAACCACACACGGGTGACGCCGAGCAGGAAGGTCAGCATCACCGTGAGGATGGACAGGACCGCGAACACCGAGATGATCGTGGCAATGACCGGCAGCCCCACGCCGTTGAAGGCGGAGGCGAAGCCGGCCTTGGGGTCGATGTCCTTGTAGTTCTGCATGCCGGTAAGCACCAGGGTCGCGGCGACGTACAGGAGCATGGCGATGATGAGCGAAATGACGATGGCCTTCGGCATGTGCTTCTTGCCGTCCTTGGCTTCTTCCGCCGCGGTGCTCATGGCGTCGTAGCCGAAGACCGCGAAGAACACGGTGGCGGAGCCTGCAAGCACGGGGCCGAACCCGCTGGGCATGAACGGGTTGTAGTTGTCCGCCTTGATGTAGAACATGCCCAGTCCAATGATGAACAGGATCAGCACCACCTTGATGGCTACCGCAGCCAGTTCAAACCGGCCAAAGGCTTTGGTGCCGCGGCTGAGGATCCAGGTGACGAGCAGGCAGACCAGGATGGCCGGAACATTGATGATTCCGCCCTTTCCCTCGTCAAACGTCGAGGTCATCCAGGTGGGCATGTGGATGCCAATGCCGGAAAGGAACGCGTCGAAGTAGCCGGAGATGCCGATGGCCACCACCGCAACGATGGCAATGTATTCGAGCAGCAGGTCCCAGCCGATGAACCATCCGATCACTTCGCCCAGGGCCACGTACCCGTAGGTGTACGCCGAACCGGCGCGCGGGATCATGCCGGCAAACTCCGCGTAGCTCAGCGCCGCTGCCGCCGATGCCAGGCCGGCAATAAGGAAGGAGAACAGCACTGCCGGCCCCACCCCCGGGGAACTCTCGCTTCCGTGGGCCACGAGGCCAGCCAGCGAGAAGATGCCGACGCCGATAATGCCGCCGACGCCGATGGCCGTCAGCTGCCACAGCCCCAGGCTCTTGAACAATCCGCTGTGTTTGTTTTCTTCTTCGATGTCATCAATGGGCTTACGCCGCATGATCGACTGGGTAGGGTCTTTTGCGTTCATCAGGGCCTCCTGCTTAGGTGTGGTGCCCATCAATCCACCCTGTGATGGGGGTTACCGAGTCACAACAGTATGCAAGGCTGATTGCATTAGATAAAGTGAATTCTCCTAATCAATAACCATTAGAATTCACAAAGGAATAACGATGCTCGACGTCCGGCGTTTGCGCCTTCTGCGCGAACTGAAAATCCGGGGCACACTGGCGGAGGTCGCAGAAGCACTCCAGTACAGCCCCTCGTCGGTCTCGCAGCAGCTCGCCCTGCTGGAGAAGGAGGCGGGGGTCGAGTTGCTCCGGAAGACCGGACGCCGCGTGCAGCTCACGCCCCAGGCCGAAGTCCTCGTGATCCATACGGCCCAGCTGCTGGAGACCCTGGAACAGGCGGAAGCGGATCTGGCGGCGTCCTTGACCACAGTGACGGGCACGGTCCGGATCGCCGTCTTCCAATCCGCAGCGCTGGCCCTCATGCCGGACGCCCTGACCCGGATGTCCTTGAGCTACCCGGAGGTCAGGGTGGAAATGACGCAGCGGGAACCGGAGACCGCCCTCCATGAGACGTGGGCGCGGGACTTCGATCTGGTGATCGCCGAGCAATACCCGGGCCATGCCGCTCCCCGCTATGCCGAGCTGGACCGCATCGCACTGACCACCGACGCCATCCGGCTCGCCGTTCCGCCGGCGTCTCCGGAGCGGGCCGCCATCACCACGCTGGCGGACACGGCCGCCCTGCCCTGGGTGATGGAGCCCCGCGGCGCGGCATCGAGGCACTGGGCCGAACAGGCCTGCCGGAGCGCCGGCTTCGAGCCCGACGTCCGCTTTGAAACGGCGGACCTGCAGGCGCAGATCCGGCTGATCGAGTCGGGCAATGCCGTCGCCCTGATGCCGGACCTGGTCTGGACTGGCCGGGGAACCACAGCACAGCTGCTCGACCTGCCGGGGGATCCGCACCGGACAGTCTTCACCTCAGTGCGGCGCTCCAGCACGAAGCGGCCTGCCATCCTCGCGGCCCGGGAGATCCTGGCTGCGACGGCAGCCTCTATCGCCCCGGCGGCGAGGACCCTGCCCGCCTGAGCAGCGGCGTCACGCGGCGGCCCGACGTCGGGCGGAAGTCAGGCAGGCGGTTACCGCCTGAGCAGCGGCGGCGAACACGCCGGCGTCGGCCCTGCGGACGCCAGTCCCCGTGTGCTGTGGGCCACAGCGCGAGTCCCGGCCCCGCGTTAGACTGGTGGGGTTATGAATCGCACAATATTCAAATCCAAGATCCACCGCGCCACGGTCACGCACGCGGACCTGCACTACGTCGGTTCCGTCACCGTGGACCTGGATCTGCTCGAGGCCGCCGACATCCTCCCCGGCGAGCTCGTGGCGATTGTCGACGTCACCAATGGCGCCCGGCTGGAAACGTACACGATTGCCGGTGAGCGCGGTTCCGGCGTCATCGGCATCAACGGGGCGGCGGCGCACCTGATGCACGAGAACGACATCGTCATCCTGATCACGTATGCCCAGATGACCACGGACGAGGCGAAGGCCTACAACCCCAAGGTCGTCCACGTGGACCAGGACAACAAGATCGTGCAGGTCGGCAACGACCCCGCGGACGGGATCACTCCGGGGCTCATGCGCCCTCCGCACGCACTGAACAACGCCTCCCTGAACTAACAGCCAGCCTCCGCCACCACCGGGGGCGGCACGACCGCCGTCCGACGCCGGGCCGCCGTCGGACGTAACAACGCCGTTTGGTCAATAAAGCTGATTAGTCTGGGACGGTGATCCTTCCCGCAGCCCCGACCGCCGCCGTCCGGAGTCCCTTCCGCCGGCCTGGGCGGAGGCCCGCGTGCTAGGGGTTCTCGAGGGCTTCTTCGTCGTGTGGTGCATCATCCTCGTGGGCATGTTTGTCGGCCGGCGGAAGATCCTGGGTGAGAACGCCCGCTCCGTGCTCAGCGCCCTGACGTTCTTCGTCGCCAGCCCGGCCCTGTTGTTCGAGACGCTCAGCAAGGCGAAACTCCACGACGTCTTCGCGGCGCCGCTCCTCGTGACGGCGGTCGGCGCCATCGCGACGGCGGCGCTGTTTTTTGGAGTCGTCCGTGTCATGCTCAAACGGAGCGTGCCGGAGTCCCTCATGTCCTCCATGAGCGCTTCGCTGGCCAACTCGGCCAACCTGGGCATCCCCATCGCCGTCTTTGTCCTGGGCGACGCCAGCTATGTGGCGCCGCTGCTGATCTTCCAGCTGGCCTTTTTCACACCCCTGTTCCTGATGGCCCTCGACACCACGACGAGCGCGCACCGCACCACTTTGCCCGGGTTCGGGCTCATGATCCTGCGGAATCCGATGATCGTGGGCTCGGCCTTGGGCCTGGCAGTGGCCGGGAGCGGCTGGCAGGTGCCGGAGCTGGTCATGCAGCCCATCCACCTGATCGGCGGCGCCGCGATTCCGGCCATGCTGATCGCGTTCGGCATGAGCCTCAATGGCTCCCGCCCGCTGCAGGCCGCCGCCGGACGCCGGCTCGACACGCTGCTGGCCAGCGGCTTCAAGCTCGTCGTCCACCCGCTGCTGGCCTATCTTTTTGCCCGTTTTGGCCTCGGAATGGACGGGCACGGGCTGTTCGCCGTGGTGGTGACCTCGTCCCTTCCCACCGCCCAGAACGTCTTTGTCGCGGCCAGCCGCTACCGGACCGGCCTCACCGTTGCCAAGGACACCGTCCTGACCACGACGGTGGTGGCTGTGCCGGTCATGATCGGTGTGGCCCTGCTCCTGGCCTGACGCCCCGCCCGCGCACTGAAGTGCACACTGGAAATCTGCCGCCACACCCTGGAGGACCCATTGAGAACAGCCCTGGATACGGTCGTCATCGGTGGCGGGGCCATGGGCTCCGCCACCGCATGGGCCCTGGCCCGGCGCGGCCGTCAAGTGACCCTGCTGGAACAGTTCGGACCGGGCCACCGCAACGGCGCCTCCCACGGCACCACCCGCAATTTCAACCCCGGCTACGCGGATCCTGACTACGTCGCCATGCTCGCCGAGGCCGCGCGGCTCTGGAACAGGCTTGAAACGGACAGCGGCGAGACGCTGTTGTCCCGCACCGGGGTTGTCAATCACGGCACCGACCCGCGGCTGGACGCGATCCGGAATGCACTCCTCGGGGCCGGGCTGCGGGCCGAATTCCTGGCCGCCGAGGAAGCCGCCGAGCGCTGGCGGGGCATCCGTTTCGACCAGCAGGTGCTGCACATGCCCCACGGCGGCCAACTGAACCCCGACGCCGCGCTGCCGGCCCTGCAGCGCCTTGCCGCCCGCCACGGTGCCGACGTCCGCCACCATGTCAAGGTTGTGGACCTGAAGATCCTCGACGACGGGGTCGCTCTCACCGTCGATGAGGGCGGACGGACTGAAATGCTGGCCGCGCGGCAGGCCGTGGTCACGGCCGGCGGCTGGACCTCGAAGCTGCTCGCCGGCGTCGCCGGGCTGCCCCGGCTCACGGTGACGCAGGAGCAGCCGGCGCACTTCGCGATCACGGACGAGGGGGCGGTCTGGCCCGGGTTCAACCACCTCCCGGGGTCCGGCGATGCTTTCGCCTACTGGTACTCGCCCATCTACGGCGTGCACACCCCCGGCGAGGGGATCAAGGCCGGCTGGCACGGGGTGGGGCCGGTGACGGACCCGGACCGGAGATCGTTCGCCCCGGAGCCCAGGCAACGCGCGGCGTTGCAGCGCTACGCGCGGGACTGGCTGCCGGGCGTGGACGCCGATTCCCTTACGGACATCAGTTGCACCTATACGAGCACAGCGGACGAGGACTTTATCCTGGACAGGATTGGCCCGATCGTCATCGGGGCAGGTTTTTCCGGCCACGGGTTCAAGTTCACGCCCGTCGTAGGCAGGATCCTGGCCGACCTCGCCACCGGCGCGGGCAGGGCGCCGGTGGCGTTCTCGGCTGGCCGGCCGGGGCTCCGCTGATTCCCGCGGGGACACCGACGTTCTGTGCGGCCCCCGGAGCAACGCGGGGTCGCCTCGCGCCTCTCCCGGGCCGCCCACCCAACGGGCACGGCAAAAGCTCAACCCTTCGGCCTTTACCCGCATCCACGTGGACGACTGGACCCAGCGGACCGGCTGCACACTAGCACCGGGTCACCACGGGCGCGCAACTCACCTCAGGAACCGGCGATCCTGCGCAGCCTCCAGTGCGTCGGTACAGCACGACCGGGCCCCTTCGCCATGGGCCGAGACAACCGGCCCCCGTCTCACCACGAGACGAGGTCGGCTTTTCCTCCGGCTCCGCACGACAAAGAACACCGCGAAAAACCACCCAGGACACAAAAAATGGCCCGGTCCTACTCAGGCAATGGGCTTCCGATGAGCTGACACAGAGGCGTCAGGAAGGCCACGCTGCTTGCCGTCGTTTCCGGTCCCGGACAGTCCAGGCGATGAGGGCGGCGAAAACGATCACTGCGAGGGCGGCCGAAACCCCCACCATAACGTCAATTGGCATCAGATAGACCAGGAAGGCCCGCGCGCTGGCTTCAGCAATCAGCCCCGCACCCCAAACGGCGGAAATCTTCAGGTGCCAGCGGTGCATGGCCGGGTTGCTGTGGAATTCCCGGGCCATTTCCCCGGCGCGCTCCGGACTCCAGGCCTTGGCCGCGTCCAAAGTCAGGGGATGTCCCAGAGCGGCCAAAACCAGGAACGAAACTCCAATGCCGCCGGTGATGGCCGAGTCCTTGAGCAGCAGAAACCGCGGGTCACCGGTGAGGAAAGACAGTCCCAGACCCAGTCCGAAGACGATGACCATCAGCATCGCAAACGGGTTCAGGGAATGTCCCTTGAACGCGGTCCACACCAGCCGGCAGGCGGCGGCTCCCGTCGCCGCCAACAGCGCGGCCCAGTCCGTGGCACCGGCCACGTGCAGGACGTAATAGGCAGCCAGCGGCAGCCCTACGTCCCAAGCCAGACCGCGGACCAGCGCACGCGTCACCAAACCCGGACGTGACTGTCCCGAAGCCTGCTCAGCGTTCATCGGGGTGCTCCATCCCCCTTTTTCCGGATGCGGGTTCAAGATCCTGATCTCCCAATTATGGATAGATCCGACCCCCAAACCAATGGCGACGACCCTCTTCGGAATCTCCTTTGCATGATTTGACGCCTATGGGAGCACCATGGGCGCGACATGACCCCGCGTTGCTGTGTGCGGCGGTAGGCTGGGACCGGTCTTAAACCGCTCCTGGATGCCAGGGGCAACAGCATGAATTGGGGAAGAATTGCACAGCGTCCAAGCAGACAACGACCGGACAGATAACCGCCCATCACGGCGCGCCGGCGCCAGGAAGATCGGGGCGGTCGACTGGATCGCACGCGGCCTCGCCGGACTAGTGCTTGTTTCCGCCACGGCCTGCGCCGGCCCCGGCACGGTTCCGGCCGCGGCCCCGACGGCGAGTACCCCGGCGACCGCGTCCGCGGCGGCCAGCGTGTCCCCGTCCGCCACCCCGGCCCCGTCCGACGCAGAACCGCTGGATCCCGACACAACCGTCGCGGTCACCGTCGCCGGCGCCAGTGCCCCGCACCAACAACCCGCCTTCGCCAGCAAGGCCCTGGCCGTGCTGGCGACCCTGCCCGTGAAGGGCCGGGCGCCGAAGACCGGCTACTCGCGCGAGCAGTTCGGCCAGGCCTGGGCCGACGTCGACCACAACGGTTGCGACACCCGAAACGACATGTTGCGGCGGGACCTCAAAGCCCTCGCCCTGAAGCCCGGGACACATGACTGCGTGGTCCTCTCCGGTGTCTTGAACGACCCCTACACGGCGACCGTCATCAACTTCGTCCGCGGCAACAGCACCAGCACCGCGGTACAGATCGACCACGTCGTCGCCCTCAGCGATGCCTGGCAGAAGGGGGCCCAGCAGCTCAGTCCGGCCCAGCGCCTGGCCCTGGCCAACGATCCCCTGAACCTCCTGGCCGTGGACGGCCCCACCAACACCAAAAAGAGCGACGGCGACGCCGCGACCTGGCTGCCGCCGAACAAGTCCTACCGCTGCGATTACGTCGCCCGCCAGATCTCAGTTAAGGCCAGCTACGGGCTCTGGGTCACCCAGGCCGAGCACGATGCCATGGCCCGGGTCCTGGGCGATTGTCCGGACGCTCTTGCCCCGACGGACCAGGCTTCCCCGCCGGCCGTAGCAGCTCCCGAGCCGGCTCCGGCCCAGCAGGCGGCACCGGCAGCGGCAGCGGCACCGGCGCCCGCACCGGCCCCCGCGCAGGTCCAGATGGCCCCCGCACCGGCTGCCGCGTCCGCGTACTACCCGAACTGCACCGCGGCCCGCGCCGCCGGCGCCGCGCCCCTCTACGCGGGCCAGGCCGGCTACCGCCCCGAGCTTGACCGCGACAAAGACGGCGTTGCCTGCGAATAGGCGCCGCCCCGGCGTTTCCCGGAAGCGCCTCAGTTCTTCTGGTGCTGGTCCAGCACCCGCGCGCAGCGGATGAAGCCCAGGTGGGAGTAGGCCTGGGGGTGGTTGCCCAGATGGGTTTCGGTGCCGGGATCGTATTCCTCCGGCAGCAGCCCCGTGGGACCGAACAGGTTCACCAGCTGGTCGAACAGGTCCCATGCTTCCTCGATCCGGCCCACCGCCACGTACGCCTCGATCAGCCAGGTGGTGCAGATGTGGAAGCCGCCCTCGAGTCCCGGCAGACCGTCGTCGTACCGGTACCGGAAGACCGTGGGGCCCACCCGCAGCTCCCGCTCCACTGCCGTGACGGTGTCCAGGAAACGGGGGTCGCTGACGTCCAGCAGTCCGGACAGGCCGACGTGCAGCACCGCGGCGTCCAGGTCCGGGCTGTCATACGCCACGGTGTAGGAGTTGGCGGTCTCATCCCAGCCTTCGCGCAGGACTTCCTCCCGGATGGTGGCGGCCGTCGGCGCCCACGCCGGAAGGGGCTCCCGGCCGTGGCGTTCCGCCGTGCGCAGTGCCCGGTCCAGCGCCACCCAGCACATCACCTTCGTGTAGACATGGTGCCGCGGTGCCCGCCGGGCTTCCCAAATCCCGTGGTCCGCCTCATGCCACCGGGCCAGGACCGCCGAGGCCATCTGGACCATCAGCCCCCAGTGCGCATCGGACAGGACGCCCCTGCGCGCGCTCAGTCCGTCGATCAGTTCGGCTACCGGGCCGAACACGTCGAGCTGGACCTGGTGGTCGGCCGCGTTGCCGATCCGGACCGGGCGTGAACCCGCATAGCCAGGCAGGCTCTCGATGATGGCCTCCGTGGACAGCGGCGCCCCGGTCACCGAGTACAACGGGTGGAGCCATTCCGGCCCCGGCGCGTGGGCCAGGATCCGCCCGAGCCAGGCCAGGAAGCCTTCAGCTTCCACCGTTGAGCCCAGATCCACGAGCGCGTTGACCGTCATGGACCCGTCGCGGAGCCAGCAGTACCGGTAGTCCCAGTTCCGGGTACCGCCGATCCCCTCCGGCAGCGACGTGGTTGGTGCGGCCAGCACGGCGCCGGTGGGTTCGTGGACCAGGGCACGCAGCACCAGTGCCGAGCGGCGCACCAGGGACGGCTTCACGCCGGGCAACTGCAGGTCCTGGACCCAGCGCCGGGAATGATGCGCGACGGCGGAGCGCCGCCCGGTTTCGTCGTCGGGTTCGGCGGGCTGGGGTTCCGTATCGCCGCAGCGCAGGTTGAGGACAACGGGACCATGTCGGAGGTCGATTTCGGCTGTTGCGGTGGCATGGCGCCCGTCCGAGGTGATGGAGAAACTCACCCCGGGCGCCAGCAGGATGATGGGGTCCGCCGTCCCGACGACATGCAGTTCCGTGCCTCGGGCCTCCATGCTGAACGGCGCATTGGCGTAGTCGGGCCGGGGCGCAAAGACAATCCTGGCCGTGCCGGTGCCGGAGAGCACCCGGACCAGGCTGGTGATGCCTGGCGGCGCAGGGTCGAGATAGTCGGTCACGGTGACGTCCGCCCAGCGGGTTTCGACGATCATGGTGCTGTCCACGTAGCGCTGGCCGAGGACCTGCGAGGACTTCACCGGCTCCACGGAAAAGTGTCCGGCTGCGTCGCCGCCGAGAAGGTGGGCGAAGAGCGAGCCCGAGTCCGGCAGCGGGTGGCTCATCCAGCAGATCTTGGCGTCGGGGGTGATGAGTGCGGTGGAGGAGCCGTTCCCGATCATCGAGTGCCGTTCCAGGCCCACGGCGTCCTCGCCGAACAGCCACGCCCTGCGCAGTTCAAAGAGGATGGCCAGGACACGGGCGAAGGACTCAGGGTCCCGGAGCCGGTGGGCGGCGAGGGTCGGGCCCTCCCCCACCCTCAACGCCATGTCCGGACCCCGGAGGGTGGCCATGGCGAGCTCGTCGCTGGCGGCATCGCCCGCGTAGAGGGCGGCACTCACGCCGAGCACGGAGCGGAGGTGTTCCACGGCAGCAGCCTTGGACGGTTCGACGACGGAAAGGTCCAGGACTGAGCCGTCGACGATGAAATGCAGCCCGAGTCCACGGGCGATTTCCTCCGCCTGCTCTTTTGCCCGGGCCACAATGTCCGCCGCCGCGTGCCTGGCGTGCACCGCCACGGCAACAGGTTTGCGTTCGATGCTGATGCCCCGGTAGGCCCCCACCGTTTCGGCGAGCGCCTGGCTGGCCTGCTGGAGGACGGACTCGGTGGCCAGCGAGAGTCCGTGCGCATAGCCCATGTCGAATTCCGCGCCATGCGAGCCCACGAGGTGGACCTCCGCGGGCAGTCGTGAAACGGCGGCCAGATCGCGCAGGGACCGGCCGGAGATGACGGCGGCGTGGGTATTGGGCAGCGCGGCGAGGGCGCGGAGGGCGATCGCGGCGCTTGCCAGCGGCAGCGTCTCGGTGGAGATGCCCTCCGCGGTGCAGAGGGTGCCGCCATAGTTGCAGGCCACCAGGAGCCCCGGCGTGCGGGCCAGGATCTTGAGTTCGGCCAGCAGGTGTGGCGTCAGTCCGTCGTCCGCGGCGTTGGTCTGCACAAAGGCGCGAAGCAGGCCAAGCGGAAGGGATTTTGTCAGGAGGGCAGAGTCAGCCAGTGACTGGTTGAAGGGGGTGGGCATATGCGGAGTCCTTCGGATAGTCCCCAATGCCTACATGAGAATCGTCCGTTAAGGACATGACTCCAGTATCCTCCCGGGCCGGTTTCGCATGCGTGTCCCGGCTGTTGCAGGTCTGTAACATCCGCAACCGCCGGGATCGTTCGCCCCGGGACGGGGAGCCTTGAATCCGTACGGGAATCCCGTCGGTGACATCCAGAACGTAGCTGCGGTGCAGGTTGTAGGTGCGGGCAACGTCCTGATCGTTGACCCGGATGACGGCGATGGTGTCCAGACCTTCGAAGACGGGTCCGGTCCGCCGGACGCCAATCGATGTCTGGCCAGTGTGGAGCGCTCCAGCGGAAGGCGGTGTATTGCCGCTGCTAGCTGCGGGCGGCACGGTAGAAGTACATCTCCCTGGATCCGGAGGGGGCATCCCAGCCTTGAGCGAACATCCAGCTTCCGCCGTATTTGAGCAGACCTCCCCACGCGAGCGACCCTCCGTGATTGACCGCTTTCTGGGTGAAGGGCTGGTCCACGTCGTACAGGGCCTGGGCCGCGGCAAACTGGCCGTTGGCGTCGCCGTAGAAGAAGTCCAGGACCAGACTGGCGCCCCCTTGGCCGTGGCCGTCCTCGACGATGGCGCAGGCAACTTCGTGCAGTGAGCCGCCCAGCGGTCCAAGGTCCAGATAGTCCTGCGGCTCAAACGTCCAGGTCACCAGGTCCGGGGACCGTCCCACGTGGGTCGTGCCACCGCACCCCTCAGACAAGTACATGAGGTAGTCCCCGCCGATCTTGACGGCTTCGCCATGGGCGTTTCGGGGGATGACCGCCCCCTTGGCCCAGTACTGCGAAACCTCATGAGGGACAGCGAGTCCGAGCTTTTCCCAATGGATCAGGTCATCGGAGACGGCAACATTGATGTCGCACCCAACCTCGCCCAGGGGATAGACGGCGGGATCCTGGCCGGCTGGCTCATCGCTGCGCTCGATCGTCCAGATCCCGTTGTAGAACATGTAGTAGCGGCCCTCTGCCATGTACACCTTGGGATCTTCGCAGCCGAGGATCTCATTGTCCTGGGTGGGGTAGATCACCGGGTTGGAGGGGTTGTCCTGCCACCCGGTTGCGGGATCGTAGACGGCGACACCGATGCGGCTGGAGATCGATTCCTTGCGCGGGGATGCCCGGTAGAAGAGGTAGAGCTTGCCCTCGCGCTCCATGATGGAAGGATTGAAGATTGAATCCGCGGTCCAGCCGATTCCGGTCGGGTCAGCCCAGTCGCCGACTTGGCGGAAGGTCAGGGAGTCGTCCTTGTGGAAGGGGCCCACAGCCCATTCCGGGTGCTCAGGGTACTCGGAGGAGAACTGGTCGGTGGATATGGTGTCGGTCAGCGGATTGCTGAACTTGAGCGCTCCTTTGTAACTATCGAGCAGTGCTTCAGTGGTGATTTTCTGCATGCGGGCTGTTCCTGTCTTTGGATTGTGGGGCTGGCGGCAGGGCTCAGTGGTCCCTCCGGCTGCGGTGTTGGCGGGGACTAGTTGCGGACGAAGGTGACCCAGGTGAATCCGCCCGGAGCCACGGTGACGCGGCCGGAATGGTCTGCCCCGTTCTGGTCGGAACGGGGGGTGAGGCTCTGGCCGTTGGCATCAAAGGCCTGCTGGCTCAGATGGAAGCCTTGGGGGAGGTTTACTTTCCGGTCCAGGCTTCCGCGGGCTGCGCTGATGTACAGCGTTGATTGGCCTGCGGAGCCGGAGACGGAAACCGAGGAGATCTTCGGCTGCAGCAACACGCCGTCGATCGACGCGTCGCTTCCGGCCTTGGCAGCCACGCTGTTCTCGCCCGCCGGCAGGGCCCGGTCAAGGGAGAACGGGAAAAGTATGCCCGGAGCTGCCGTGATGCCTTGCGCGCCCGCCCCGCCGTTGGCCGTAGTGCCCAGGAAAGTGCTCCCGGAGGTCCACGACGTCGTTCCCGCAGCGTCGGGCCGCTGGTCAACGATCGGGTACACATTGCGTTCCTGGTCCGAAGCCGGGACCGGGATCTTCACGGTGCCACCGGCGTTGAGGGCGACGTATGCGCCGCCGGACCAGTTCGCTTCACCGGTCCACGCGGAGGCGGGTTTGATAACTGCCCCGCCGGTGATGGTGCCGGATTCGGCTTCGGCTACCTTGAGCCCGTCGGTCCCCACGGTGCTGCTGATCCCGAGGGCTTTGGCCTTGAGCTCGGGGTTGGCGTCCAGGGCGAGCATCGAGAGGAGGGTGTGGATGGTGGATTCGGCCCCGGAGTTGGGGTTGACGCGGCCATCGGCTTCGATGCCGTCGATGGCGGTGCCTGTTGCCGGGTCGTAGGCCGGCTTTCCGCTGCGGTTGGCGCCGAAGTACCAGCCGGCCGCCACTGCTGCAACGTCGATCAGTCCGGGAGCGTTCGCGGCCCTTGCCGTTGCCACGAGGCCCTCGACCCGGGAGTCGACGCCGTAGGCTATCTGCGCCTCGCCGGGGACGGGGCTCCAGGCGTTGTCCGGCCCGCCCGCGGCGAGGAGTTGGGGAGTGAACTGGGCGGAGTCCTTAACCGCGGTAGCCAGCAGATCGGGTCGGTGCAGCAACGGTGACGCGCTGGCGACGGCGGCCGCGGTCATGCCGCCCCACGCGTGCCACAGGGTCCGGGACTGGTTCCAGGGAAGAATCGCCCCAAAGGGCCATTGCTGGACCGATCCGGATGACATCGCGGCGATACCTTCAGTGAGCTTGCTCAGTGCGCCGGTGGCGGCGCTATCGCCGGGTGCGGCCTTTGCGTAGGCGGAGAGTCCAAGCACGGCTTCAGCGGACGCGTCCGCCCCCCCGGTGATCAGCCAAGCCGGGACTTTGGCGCCGTCAGCAATGTCGTATTTTCCGTATTTTGCAAGGGATTGCTTGTCCAGTGACGCGACGGCGAGGTCCAGTCTGGTCTGCAGGAAGGACGCAAACCGGGGGTCTGCCGACTTGAACGCGGCATACCCTTCCCCCAGTGCCCACACGGTCCGTGCCAGCCAGTAGGACTCGGCTGAATCGGAAGGGTCGGGAAGTTCCACCGGTTTGGCACTCGGCGTCAACGTGCCATCAGACTGCTGCCAGAGGACCACGTTGCCGGCGTTGGGACCGGTTGTTGTCTGCAAATATGTCAGCTCGCGCAGCACGTCGAAGGCGCGGTCGCGGCTTGAGGCGTCACCGGTCTGCTGCCAGTGGCGCAGGTAGACCACCGCGGTCCGGGCAATGTCATCTGCGTTGAAGGCACCCTGGCTCCAGCGCCCCGTGGCAGCGTCCAGCGACCCCCCGCCGACGCGGGTGTAGCTGCCGTCCGCGTTCTTGTTGGAATAGGTCCATGGCGCCTGGGCGGACGGTTTTGTGTCCAGCTGGTACGTCGTGTGGCCATCCACAGCGTGGAGCGGAACGGTGTCGAGGAGGAAATTCAGGTGGGCGAGATTGGTCAACGGTGCCTGTGACGCGGCGGCCGGCGCCGGCTGGGTTGCGGAAGCCACCCCTGCCCCGGTCAGGAGCATCGACAGAGTTGCAACGACTGCGACCGGGGCGGATTTCAGTCGTGCATGAACAGTACTACGGGTCATGTCTAGCTCCTGTGACGATGGGACGGGCAGGGGTGCCTAAAGCGTCGTGGTGTTAGATGCGGTCCAGTTTGGCGACGCCGATCTTCGAATCAGCCATGCCATAGAACACGAACAACTGCTCGCCGATTTTCTCGATTGCGGTGGGAAAAACGACATTGGGCACGATGCCTGAAGTTTCTTCCTGGGTTTCCGGTGCGAGGAGTGGCCTGTCGCTGCGGGCGATGACCTTGGAGGGGTCGTCGGCGTCGAGGATCATGGCAGCGGCGGTGTAATTAACGTTCTGCTGGTGGTCGAAGGCGGACTTCTCCAGGGTCCCCGAGACGCCGTGGTGGATCAGCAGCCAGCCCTCGTCGACGCGGATCGGTGCGGGACCGCCGCCGATCTTGAGTTCCTCGAACGGGAACTCGCTCAGGGCGACGAGGCGGTGCTTGGCCATGTGCACGAGGTTGCGGATGTCCTTTTCGACGTCGGCGGCGGCGACGTAGGAGATCCAGATGCCGGGGCGGTTGTCGGTGACGCCGGCCGGCAGGTGCTCGCCTTCGCCCTCGCGGATCCAGCCAAGGTCCCACATGGGGCGGTGCAGCATCGCGTAGGAGGGGACGCCGTCGGGGTCGTTGACGGGCTCCGGGAAGAACACGGCGTCCTTGTTCGCGAACAGGTTCAGGTCCATGGAAAGATCGGCCTGGTATTCAAAATGGCACGGGCCCAGCCGTTCCCAGTTGCGCAGGTCCTCGGAGTAGGCGAAGGCCAGCCGCGGGCCCAGCGGGCCGTACGCGACGTAGGTCATCAGGTGCTTGCCGAGGCTGGGCACCCAGGTGGTGCGGGGGTCTTCGGTGCCGGCGTTGTTCAGTCCGCGCTCCCAGCCCTCATCGGGGGCCAGGACGATGCCCTGGCGCTCGACGCCGGTGGGCACGCCGTCCTCGATGATGACCTTGGCCAGTCCCACCCGGGAGACGTTGCCCTTGGCGACGAGGCGGGGCAGCAGGTACAGCTCGCCGTCGGGTCCGCGGCCGCTGGCAGGGTTGAGGACGCCTTCGGCTTCGAACTCGTTGCCTGCCTCCGGGGTCATGATGACGCCGGCGCGGGTGAGGGTGAAGGGGACGGTGGGCAGTGCGGAGGTTTGGGGGGAGGTCATAGATTAACCCTTTACGCTTGAACCGATATTGGTGGAAATGAACTGGCGCTGGAAGAAAATGAAGAGTGCGACGGCGGGCGCCGCGAGGACGCACGCTCCCGCCAAGATGGCGCCGAACGGGTTGGACGCCGTGGCGGCGATGTTGGAGATGTAGTTCGCCAGGGAAACGGCGAGCGGCTGGATGGAATGGTCCTTGGTGACCAGGAACGGCCACAGGAACTCGTTCCACGGTCCGATGAAGGTCAGCAGGACGGCCGTGACAATGGCGGGCCGGACCAGCGGAATGGCGATCTGCCACAGGATCCGCAGCTCCGACGCGCCGTCGATCCTGGCCGCCTCAAACAGGGTCGAAGGCAGCTGCATGAAGTACTGGCGGAAGACGAACACGGCCGTCGAGTTGATCGCGAACGGCAGGATCATGCCCAGGTACGTGTCCGCGAGCCCATAGTCCCGCACGATCATGACATACAGCGGGATGAGGAGCAGCTGGAACGGAACCATCTGCACCAGCAGCATCATGCCGAACACCAGGCCCTTGCCGCGGAACTGCATCTGCGCCAGGGCGTAGCCCACCAGCAGCCCGAACACCACGGTGAAGAAGATGACGCCGCCGGTGAAGATCCCGGAGTTGAGCAGGCCCTTCAACAGGTCGATGGAGTTGTTAATGTTGGTGTAGTTCTCGCCCGTAATGTTCGCCGGGTTGGGGAACGCGCCGCCCGCGGACGTGTCCGTGGAGGTCTGCAGCGAGCCGATGAACATGTAGTAGAACGGGAAGAGGAAGACGAACGCGCCCACGGCCAGCAGCACGAAGCTGCCCACGCCCAGGTTCTTGCGCTTCTCCACCCCGGAGGCTTCCCCGGAAGGGGCGCGGCGGTGGGACGACCGCGCGCCGGGATGCCCGGCGTCGTCGTTCCGTTCGTTTTCGTTGTTGGCGGCGGTTGCCGCATCGATGATCGACATGTCAGTCCTCCTTCCCGCCCACGAGGCGTTTTTGGATCAGGGCAATCAGCAGCACGCCGATCACCAACACCACGCCCAGCGCGGCGGCCACGTCCGGGTTTCCCTGCAGGATGCCCTTCTGGTACATCAGGAAGACCGGGGAGCTCGAGGCGCCGTCCGGACCGCCGCCGCCGGTGAGCAGGTACGGTTCGGTGAACAGGTTGGCGCCGGTGATGGTGGCCAGCAACGTCACCAGCACACTCGCCGGGCGCACTCCGGGAACGGTGATGTTCCAGAACTGGACCCACTTGTTCGCACCGTCCACCGAGGCAGACTCGTATAGCTCGTCCGGGATGTTCTGCAGCGCGGCCAGGTACAGCAGGATGAAGAACCCCAACTGCTTCCAGGTCACGTACAGCGCCACCGTGGGCATCGCGAGCCAGGAGTTGGTCAACCAGGAGGGATTCGGTGCCAGCGGCCCCAGCAGGGCATTGACGAGGCCGTTCTGCTGGAACAGGAACAGCCAGACCCCGACGACGGCGACGCTCGCCGTGACGTACGGGACGTAGTAACTGACCCGGAAGAAGGTCTTCAGCCTGCTCACGCGGTTCAGGGCGTTGGCCAGGATGAGCGAAAGCCCGACCGTCAGCGGCACATTGATCACGAGGAAAACGCCGATGTTGGCGAAGGAGCGCTGCACTTCCGGATCCGACAAGACGGTGACGTAGTTCTCGACCCCCACGAAGGGCCGGTCAACCTGGACGCCGGGAGCGGTGAAGTAGAACTGATGGAACGAGATGTAGACGGCGTAGCCGAGCGGGTAGGCCAGCACCGCCAGGACATAGATGACGTAGGGTGCGCTGAACAGCAGTCCCAGCGGCTGGCGGCCCAGGAAGTTCTTGCGCTTCCTGGGCGCCGGCTGCCGGTCCACCCCGGACCCGGCGGTGTCCCGTGTGGCGGGGCCGCCGCCAGCTGAGCGAAGTGACATGGGAAGTCGCCTGCTACTTCTGTGCTGCCAGTTGGTTGATCTTCTCAGATGCACCCTTGAACGCGTCATCGATGCCCTGGTTGCCGAAGATCACTGACTTGCCCCATGCGTCGCGGAAGGTCTGCCAGATCTGCACCGAGTTGGACACGTTGGGAACTTCCACGGTGCGGCCGGCCTCTTCGGCGAACTGCTTGTAGGCGGGGTTCTGGGTGAAGTAGTCCGGGTAGGCCGTCGTCAGATCCTTGCGCATCGGCATCTGGCCGCTGGCGGAGAGAAGCTTTCCGTCCTGCTCCTTGCTCGTCGCGAACTTCATGACCTCCCATGCGGTGCCCTGGTTCTTACAGGCGGAATACATGGCGACGTTCTTCGCGTCCGAGAAGGTGGAGCCGGCGGCCTGGGCCTGGGCACCCGGGACCGGAACCGTACCCCAGTTGACCTTGTCCTTGTACGTGGCGACGGCCCACGGTCCGGCCAGCGACATTGCGGCCTTGCCGTCGGCAAAGGAGTCACCCTTATAGGCTTCTTTGGAGGCCAGGTTTTCCTTGTACAGGGTCTGGAACATGGTGGCGACCTGCTTGCCCTGCTCGCTGTCGAAGGTGGCCTTGCCATCCTTGAGCAGCGTGGTGCCGCCGGTGTTGGCGGCATAGAACGGGTAGAAGTCGAACCAGGACTGGTAGAAGTCACTCGCGGGAGAGGGCCACACGGCGTTGGCCACGGCGCCGGACTTCACGAGGGTGCGGGCCGTGTCCAGGAACTCGGCCTGCGTGGACAACTTCGGCTTCTCCGGGTCGAGGCCCGCCTTGGCGAAGAGGTCCTTGTTGTAGAACAGGACCACGGGGTTTGACTTCCACGGCAGCTGGTACATCTTGCCGTCCGAGGACTTGTACTGGTCCGCGAGGTCGCCGGTGCGGTCCTTGATGTACTGGGCGCCGTCCGGGAACGAATCCAGCGCGACCAGTCCGCCCTGCTTCTGGAACTGCGGCACGGCCACCGGTGCGGTGTTGAAGACCAGGCACGGGGCGTTGCCGGCGGTGATGGCAGCCCCGATGACCTCCTCGGAGCTCTTGCCGGCCGGGATCTCCTGGGCGTCGACCTGCTGGTCCGGGTGGGCGGCGTTCCACGAGGCCACCATATCCTTGCCCCACTTCACCTCGAACTCGTTGTTGGAGTACCAGATCTTGATGGGGCCCTTGGCAGTGGTGGCGGAGGATGCCGCGCCGCCGCCGGCCCCGCCGCCGCAGCCTGCGAGGCCGGCTCCCATGATGGTGAGGGCGGCCACGGACAATACGCGCGTGGCAGTGGTAAAGCGCTTCATTGCGACTCCTTGGGAGGGGATTTGTCGGGGTTCATGTTTGACGGGGTTCGGGAGAAATCGGTGTGGCGGGACCTACGGGACCCGGCCGGCGTACCGGTCAGGCGCCGGACCGGTGGAGGCCCTGACCACGAGCCGGGGGGCCGGCAGCGTGGTGTCCTCGACACCCTGGGCGCCGGCAAGCTGGCTCAACAGGACCTGGGCGGACACCCGCCCCCACAGCATCGGATCCGTGGCGAGGGTGGTCAGCGGCGGATTCAGGTACTGGGTGAACTCGGCGTTGTCATAGCCGGTAATGGACAGGTCGCCCGGAACGCTGAGGCCGAGGGACTGGGCGTAGGACTGGCCCGCCGTCGCCATCAGGTCATTGGCGTAAACAATGGCCGTGGGGCGGTCGGTCCGCCGAAGCAGCTCGGCGGTGGCTGCGACGCCTCCGGCTGCGGTGAAGTCGGCAGCCGCGAAAAGGTCGGCCCGGAGGCCGGCGGCGGTCAGCGCGTCCTCCCAGGCCCCCCGCCGGCTCCGGCCATGGATGTATTCCTGGCCGCCGCCCACATGGGCTATGCGGGTATGTCCGAGGGCCAGCAGATGGTCGACGGCGGCTGCAATGCCTGCCGATTCATCCACGGACACCGCGGGGAACGGCGAGGCGGCGTCCGGCCGGTTCAACGTCACGGCGGGAAGCTTGAGCTCGAGCAGCAGTGCGATACGGGAATCAGCGTGGCGGACGTCAGTGAGGATGACGCCGTCGACCCTGCCGTTGTCGGCGAGCTTTCGGTAGCAGCGCTCCTCGGCTCCGGGGGCGGTGGCGACGCTCAGGACCAGGGTGTACTCGTGCTCGGCGAGGGCGGTTTCGATCCCGGCGATGAAGGCAGGGAAGAACGGGTCCGTTCCGAGCAGGGAAGGATCCCTGGCGACCACTAGGCCCAGCGCGTAGGCCTTGGCCGAGGACAAGCCCTTGGCCCGGAGGTTCGGGGTCCAGCCGAGGTCCTTGGCCACCCTGAGGATACGGTCCCGGGTGTCCTGGCTGACGCCGGGCTGGCCGTTGAGGGCGTAGGAGACAGCACCCTTGCTGACGCCCGCCGCCTGGGCGACGTCGCTGATGGTGACTGCCATGGGCCGGTCCCTCCGGGTCAGGTCCAGCGCCAAAGTTTCTCGCTGAACCGGTTAAGTGATGTGCACTACTAAACCGGTTCAGTTGATACTTGTCAAGGGCGCCGGGAGTGGCGCGGAACTTCCGGCCGGAGTCAGCAGTTCGCCGGCTTGTACTCGTAGGCCCCCGAATCGGCCGCGCCGGCCCCCTGGCAGCCGCCACCCGGCGCCACCGTCCGGCCCTCCAGATCCGCGGGGAATCGGGCCGCCCCGGCCCGATCAACCGCGGGGCTGGCGCCCGTCAAACGGAGGTCGGCGGGCGCATTTACAAATCCCGCCGGCGCGGTGGTCGACGTGCCGTCAGGGGCAACATTGCTCGGGCCGTTGATCACGTTCTGCTGTTCCGTCCAGCCCGAGCCGTCCATCCACAGGGCGTTCCGCACCGCCACCAGGATGTTCGCCCTGATCACCGTGGAGGCCGGGCACGATGCGTGGCAGACGACCGCCTGGGAGTCGGCCCCGTCCAGCCAGACCGTGTTGTGCTCAAAGGTGGTCCCGTTGGTCGGGCCAAAGGGCGACGACGGTCCCCGCGCGATCAGGCCCATGGCCTGGGAGCAGTCGGCCCCGCAGGTGGCCTTGATCAGGTTGTAGCTGTAGGTGTTGGCGTCGGCGGTCCTCCCGGAGCGCCCTATTTCCGAGAAAACGTTGTTGTCCAGGCTCACGTTGTGGTGGATTTTGTTGCGGCTGCCGTTGAATATTTCAAACGCACTGCCGTCGCGGCCGAAATCAAAGGACGCCGCCGAGGAGCCGGTGACGGTGTTGCCGGAGAACTCGTTGTCGCTGCCGTTAACGAGCACGCCGAAGGCGCCCGAATCATCACTGCACTGGACGGCTTGCGCCGTTCCGCAGCCCGTCCCCTGCGTGTTGACGTTCATGACATTGTTGCCGGCCAAGGTGTTGTGCGTGTACCTGCCGAAATCAGAACCGCCGCCCACCTTGATGCCCACTGCATTGCTGGCCGCGGCGGAGTTTGTGACGCTGACGTTGTCGCCGTAGACACTGAAGCCGGCGTAGCCGCACGCCGCAGCGCGCAAACCGTCCACCGCGATGAAGCTTCCGTTGAGCCGCACACAATTTCCCGCCTGGCCGCCGGTGATCAGGGGCAGGTCCCCGGCGCCGTAGCTGTTGAGGGTGATCACGGAACCGGGCGTGCCGTTTTGATCGACAACCACTCCGCCGGTCCACGTATCGCCCCTGCGGAAACTCACACTGTCTCCGGGCTGCAGGACTGTGCTGTTGATTTTCGCGAGTGACTGCCAGGGCGAGCCGGGCGACGTGCCCACGTTGCCGTCGTTTCCTTCTGCACTCAGGTAGTAGGTCGTGCCGGGCGCCGATGCCGTCAACGAGGCCCCGCCGAGGAGTCCGCCCAGCGCCAGCAGGACCATCAGCACGGCTGCAGTTGTGGCCTTGATCTTCATGGTTGCACCTGGACTGGAACGTGAATCCGGGACTTCGGGTGCTGCCGCAGCAACGCGGGCCGAGTCGACACCCTGAAAGGCTTAACGGTAGGGGTGCGGCGCGGGCGTAGTCAACGGTGCGCCCGTCCTTAGCGCAGGACGAAAGCGACAGCGACAAATGTTCTTTTTTGCCTCTTGACGTTCTTTATTGTGCGATTATGATAGATAATTATGTGAGCTGCTTCACATCGCCAGTGTTTGCTTTCAAAGGAGAAATCATGACCCTGCACGAAGACGCCCTGCTCCGAGCATCGAGCCTAGGCGGGTGGGACCGGCGGACGCTGCTCAAAACGTTCGGGGCGGGCGCGGTCGCCCTGGCCGGCATTCCCCTGCTTACAGCCTGCACTGGCGGCAGCACCCCGTCGGGCAGCGCCGGTGCCAAAACGGCGACGTTCGGATCGGGTTCCTCGGATGAGGTCCCCAAAGCGGCTTACAAGGCCGTCACCGATGCCTTCGAAAAGAAGTCCGGCGTCAAGGTCACCACCAATGTGGTGGCCCACAATGACTTCCAGAACAAGATCAACACCTACCTCCAGGGCAGCCCGGACGATGCCTTCACCTGGTTCGCCGGCTACCGCATGCAGTACTACGCCGGCAAGGGCCTCCTCGCGCCGATCGACGACGTCTGGGAAAAGGTCGGAGCGAACTACTCCGACGCCCTGAAGAAGGCCTCGACCGGTGCCGACGGAAAGATGTACCTGATTCCGAACTACAACTACCCGTGGGGTTTCTTCTTCCGGAAGAGCCTCTGGGCAGAGAAGGGCTACGCCGTACCGAAGACGTTCGATGAGCTCAAGACCCTCTGCGCCAAGATGAAGGCAGACGGCCTGATCCCGATCGAATTTGCGGACAAGGACGGCTGGCCGGCGATGGGCACGTTCGACTACCTGAACATGCGCCTCAACGGCTACCAGTTCCACATGGACCTTACAGCCCACAAGGAGAGCTGGGACCAGAAGAAAGTCAGCGACGTTTTCGATACCTGGAAGGCGCTGCTGCCGTTCCAGAACCCGAACGCCCTCGGGATGACGTGGCAGGACTCCGCAAAATCCCTCGCCGATAAGAAGTCTGGCATGTACCTGCTCGGTTCCTTCCTGACCCAGCAGTACACGGACAAGGCCATTGCCGACGACATCGATTTCTTCCCGTTCCCCGAGGTCGCGATGGAGGGCCAGGACTCGATCGAGGCCCCCATCGACGGTCTCCTGCTCTCCAAGAAGGGCGGCCAGAACCAGGCCGCCAAGGATTTCCTGGCGTACCTCGGCACTCCGGAAGGCCAGGACGTCTACGCTGCCGTGGACTCATCGAACATCGCCACAGCCAAGGGCGCGGACACTTCCAAATTCACCCCGCTGACCAAGAAGCTGGCCGATTCAATCAGCGGCGCGAAGAACATCAGCCAGTTCTTCGACCGTGATGCCCTCCCCGCGATGGCGAACAACGTGATGATCCCGGCACTGCAGTCCTTCATCAAGGACGGCAACGTCGACGTGAAGAACCTGGAAGCCCAGGCCAAGTCCCTGTACGCCGCCCAGTAGCGCCGCGCCGCCCGAAACGCATGTCACAAGCGCAGGTCCGAGAAAGCAAGGAAATCCCATGAGTGTCTCTACCAGTCCGTCCGCGCGGGGGCGCGATGCCGTCGCTGCCCCCGCGCGGCGGGTCCGGCGGCTCTCCAGCCGCGACAAGGTGGTGCTCGGCGTCATGGTGGGCATCCCCACCCTGATCCAGCTCGTCCTCGTCTGGATCCCCACCCTCATGTCCGTCGGGCTGTCCTTCACGCGCTGGAACGGGCTCGAACTGACCGATATCAAACCCGCCGGCGCCGGGAACTACCAGTTCGTCTCCCAGGACTACCCGCCCTTCTGGCCCGCCGTCCAGCACAACGTGCTGTGGCTCGTGTTCCTGGCACTCGTCGCGACGCCCCTGGGGTTGCTGCTGGCCGTGCTGCTGGACCAGAACATCCGCGGCAGCAGGATCTACCAGAGCATCTTCTTCACCCCGGTCATGCTCTCCCTGGCCCTTATCGGTGTCATCTGGCAGCTGTTCTACAACCGGGACAGCGGACTGCTGAATTTCCTGCTCGGAACAGCGGGTACCCCCCACGCGGTTGACTGGTTCGGCGATTCCAGCATCAACATCTGGGCAGCCCTCTTTGCCGCGGCCTGGCGGCACGCCGGATATGTCATGATCCTGTACCTGGCCGGCCTCAAGGGCGTCGACCCGACCCTCCGCGAAGCCGCCCAGATCGACGGCGCCAACGCCGTGCAGACCTTCTTCCGGGTGGTCTTCCCGGCCATGCGCCCGGTCAACGTCGTCATCATCGTCATCACCGTCATTGAATCGCTCCGGGCCTTCGACATCGTCTACGTCATCAACCGCGGCACCAACGGCCTGGAACTCATCAGCGCCCTGGTGATCCAGAACCTGGTCGGCGAAGGACAGGTGATCGGAATCGGTTCGGCCCTGGCCGTGATCCTGCTGGTCATCTCCCTGATCCCCATCACGTTCTACCTGTCCCGCGCCTTCGGAAAGGACAAAGAGGCATGAGCATCGCACATCCCACCGATGCCTCCGCAGCAGGCACCCCGGCAAGGACCCGGCCGGGCCGGGCCGGCCAGGGCCGGGCGCGGGCGGCCCAGGCCGCGAACAACAGGCAGGGCAAAAGGCACTACGGTACCCACATCTTCCTGATCGTGATGGCAGCCGTCTGGCTGGTCCCGCTCGTCTGGGCGGTTTTCACGGCGCTCCGGCCCAAGGCCGACACGGACAAATACGGCTACTTCAGCGTCGACGGCACCTTCAACTTCGACAACTTCGCCCAGGCGTGGACGCAGGGCGGCTTTGCCCAGTTGTTCTGGAACTCCGTGCTGATCACCGTCCCGTCCGTGATCCTGATCCTGCTTTTCGCGTCCATGATGGCGTTCGCTGTCAGCCGGGTGAACTGGAAGTTCAACATCACGCTGCTGATCATGTTCACCGCCGGGAACCTGCTGCCGCCGCAGGTGCTCGCGGCACCGCTCTTCGAAATGTTCAAGCACTTCGAACTCCCGTATGCCTTCAGCGATTCCGGGAACCTCCTCAACACCTACATCGCCGTGATCGCAGTGGACACCGCATTCCAGATCGGCTTCGTGACCTTTGTGCTTTCCAATTACATGAAGGCACTCTCTCCCGAACTGACGGAAGCCGCGCTCGTCGATGGCGCCGGCATCTGGCGCCAGTACTGGGACATCATCCTGCCGCTCTGCCGCCCGGCGCTGGCCGCCATGGGCACACTCGAGGTCATCTTCATCTACAACGACTTCTTCTGGCCCCTGCTCTTCATCCAAAGCGGCGACCGCCTCCCGGTAACGACCGCCATCAACAACCTCCAGGGCCAGTTCCTCTCGAACTACAACCTGATCGCAGCCGGCGCCATGATCACCGCTGTTCCCGCCCTCATCATCTACCTGCTCCTGCAGCGACACTTCGTGGCCGGCCTGACGCTCGGCTCCAGCAAAGGATAAACGTGGACTTCAACAACACCGCCGCCATGGACTACATCACCGCCCGCCTCGGCTCCGAGGGATCCCCGATGCTGGCGTTCGGCGGAGACTACAACCCGGAGCAGTGGCCCGAGGAGACGTGGGACGAGGACGTCCGGCTGATGCGGGAGGCCGGCGTCAACCTCGTCAGCGTCGGCATCTTCAGCTGGTCGCTGCTGGAACCCTCCGAAGGGGTGTACGAGTTCGGCTGGCTGGACCGGGTCCTGGACCTGCTCCATGCCAACGGCATCCGCGTGGACCTGGCCAACGCAACCGCGTCCCCGCCGCCGTGGTTCAGCCACAAGTACCCCCAGTCCCTCCCGGTCACGGCCGACGGCGTGCGGCACAGTTACGGTTCCCGGCAGGCGTTTGCTGCCTCCAGCCCCGACTACCGCCGGGCTGCGGCGGCACTGACCGAGCAGATCGCCGGCAGGTACAAGGACCATCCCGCCGTCGTGATGTGGCATGTGCACAACGAGTACGGCTGCCACAACCAGCCGGACTACTCGGACAGCGCCGCGGCCGGCTTCCGGACCTGGCTCGAACACCGTTATGGGACGCTCGAGGGACTCAACGCGGCGTGGGGCACCGCGTTCTGGTCGCAGCGCTACTCGGCGTGGGAGGAAATCCTGCCGCCACGGACCTCGGGCACCTGGGTAAACCCGACCCAGCAGCTGGATTTCGCCCGCTACTCCTCGGACGAACTGCTGGAGTGCTACAAGGCCGAGGCCGCGATCATCCGCTCGCACTCACCGCTCCCGGTCACCACGAACTTCATGGGCTTCAACATGGGCCTGCACCAGCCGGTGGACTACTGGCGGTGGTCCGAGGAGATGGATGTCGTCTCCAACGACCACTACCTCATTGCCGAGGATCTGCGGAACTTCCAGGAGCTGGCCGCGACGGCCGACCTGACCCGCGGCTGGGCCAAGGGGAAGCCCTGGCTGCTCATGGAACATTCGACGTCAGCCGTCAATTGGCAGCCCCGGAATATCGCAAAAGCGCCCGGCGAAATGCTGCGCAACTCCATGCAGCATGTGGCCCGCGGCGCCGACGGCGCGCTCTTCTTCCAGTGGCGGGCCTCCCGCGCCGGGGCGGAGAAGTTCCACTCCGGGCTGTTGCCGCACGCCGGGACGGATACCAAGGTGTGGCGGGAAGTGGTCCAGCTGGGACAGGCGCTGCGCAGCCTGGCCGAAATCAGGGGCTCGCGGGTCACCGGCGGGTCCGGGCGCGTCGACGTCGCCATTCTCCATGACACCGACGCCCGCTGGGCGTCGGAACTGGATTCGCACCCGAGCGTGGACGCCTCCAACGTCGCGGAAACCCGGCGCTGGCACGACGCCTTCTACCGCGCCGGCATCCCCACCGACTTCCGCCAAAGCACTGACGATCTCTCCGGTTACCGGATTGTCGTGGCCCCCCTGCAGTACCTCGTGACCGACGCCGGAGCGGCAAACCTGGATGGTTATGTGCGCTCCGGCGGCCACCTCGTCGTCACGTATTTCTCCGGGATCGTGGACGAGAACGACCACATCAGGCTCGGCAGCTACCCCGGCGCGTTCAGCGGTTTGCTCGGCGTGCGGATGGAGGAGTTCTTTCCGCTGCGCGAGGGGGAATCGGTCCGGCTCAGCACCTTCGGCACGGGTACGCGCTGGAGCGAACTGGGGTCGGCAACGACCGCCGAGGTTCTCGCCGCCGTCGACGCAGGCCCGGTCGCCGGCTCACCGGCGGTGACCCGCAACCGGGCAGGAAGCGGCCGCGCCTACTATGTCGCCACGACGCTGGCGCCGGAGGGCCTGAGTGAGCTGCTGGCCGTCATTTGCGCCGACGCGGCGGTGCTCCCCCTCATTACGGACCTTCCGGCCGACGTCGAGGTCGCCCGGCGCAGCAAGGACGGCACGGACTGGACCTTCTGCATCAACCACGGAACGGACGAGGTCAAGCTGCCCCTGGCGGGCTTTGAGGTCATCAGCGGGGAAGACCTCGACGGCGGCCTCAGCCTCGCCGCCGGCGCGGTCGCCGTCGTCCGGTCCCGCACCTCCGTCCCGGCGGGCACCTCACGCCAGTCCGGCCACGAAGGATGAAAAGATGTTAGCCGCAGCCCGCCACTCCGCCATCCTCGCGGAGGTCCAGCGCGAACGCATCGTCCGGGTCGCGGACCTCGCCCGGATGCTCGGAGTGTCCCTCATGACCGTCCGGCGCGACA